>WQSU01000021.1 GCA_009787675.1 Lentimicrobiaceae bacterium | reverse complement strand
TGCAAGCCAGTTACAACTTCTACTTGATTGTTGCTGCGAAAACCGGTAACAATAGAACGAGAATGGGCTTTGCCTTCAGAGATTAACCAAACTTTTTTGCCCTCCATCTCTTGCACAATCGCCTCTGTAGGAATCAAATAAACTTCATCCGATTGGTTGATAATGAGATTGACACGGGCGAACATGCCGGATAACAATTTACGGTTGGCATTATTGTAAAGTCCTCGCACTGTTATTGTTCTGGTTGCTTCCTGCACTTTAGGATCAACGGCATACACTATGGCTTCAAAATCTTCAGGAGAGACTTCGGTGCGGAATTTTATTTTATTTCCGGTAAAACCGGTGGAAGCATATTTTTCGGGAATGGCAAACTCCAATTTCAGTTTGTTCTGATCCACCAATCTGGCAATAATCGTGTTGAGTTGCAAGTAACTACCCAAGCTTACGCCGCGAAAGCCAACGGTTCCTGCAAAGGGGGCGCGGATTTCTGTTTTGGCAATCTTCGTTTTCAACAAATCAATATCGGTTTGCAAAATATTATAGTCTGTTTGCACTTGGTCGAACTCCTCGCGGCTCACAGCATCTTTCTCTAACAGAATCTTTTGGCGATTCAAACGTTCGTGTGTGAGTGCGAGTTGGTACTCAGCGCGTTTCAATTGGGCTTGCAACTCTGCATCATCCACTTTAAGAAGCAGTTGCCCTTCAATAACTGAGGCGCCTTCATCGAAAAAGATGCCCACCACTTTTCCTGCGGCTTCACTTACTAATTCCACCTCTTCGTTGGGCAGGAGCGTTCCCACAGCTGTGATGCCATTGCTTAACAAGTTGGGTATTACCACATAGAGTTTTGCAGAGATCGCTCCACCGCCCTTAGGCTTTGCATCTTCAACGCTTGCATTGTTTTTTGAGAATACAAATTTATAGCATACAAAAATCAGTATGGCTAAAATGGGAAGTGAAATGTAGATAACTTTTTTCAGATTCATAATGGTGGTTATTTTAATTTTCCGCTTAGCAACTGTAAGCCTATTTCAGACACTTTAGCTTGATAAGAAGCGTTCATTAATCTTTTAACAGCTTCAATATAGGAGCGTTGAAACTCTCTAAACTCTACGCCCGACAACGAGCCGATGCGATATTTTTCGAGGGCAATTTCTAAGGTTTCTGAAGTAATCGCCACATTTTCCATCTCAAAACTCAGCAGGGTGTGGTTATTTTTATAGATGTTAAAGAGTTCCGCCAACGCGCTCAATACGTTGAGTTCAATATCTTTATATTGCAACTCTGCATTTTGTAATTGATATTTTGCAATTTTATTGTTGCGCAAATTTTCCATACGGCTAAAAATGGGGATACGTGCTGTAAAGCCCCAGTAAGGACCATGTGAAACGGTTTGTGTAATAACGGCTGAGGGCGTTTTTCCATTGGCAAACTGGTAACCGGTAGAGAAATCAAGTGTTGGAAAAAAGTGCGACAAACTGCTCTTCACCTCCAACTCCGACAAGCGAATGCCTTTTTTGTTGATTAACAAGGATGTATTATTTTGCAAAGCGCTATCCACAATTTGGTTATAATTAAAAAGCTGCAACAAGACTAATGTATCCTGCACATAATTTTCTTTGGTTAAATCTTTGCTGAGCAAAGTATTTAGAGCAATGTAGGCATTGGTAAGCGCCTGTTTTTGAAGCATTAACTGTGAACTATCCGCATTTAAGTCTATCTTACTTTGGCGGTACTCCAACCCGGAAATAGCGCCGATTTGATACTTACTGTTGGCAATATTGAAACGTTGCATTGAAATATCCACAATGTTTTCGGTGGCTTCCAGCAGCTTGGTTTGAATCCACACATGATAATACGCAGCGCTCACATTAGCAATAAGCTGTTCCATTGCCAATACTGTGTTTAACGTGCTAATATCTAACAACGCCTTGTTCTTTGAGTTGGTAAAAAACATGGACAACCCGTCGAATATGCGCCAATTGAGATTAACGGAAGCGCCTCCGTTAAAATTATTCACATTTGCCAATGAGGTTTCTGTTCCAGCATTATCTGTCCTTGTAATAATATCATAACTGCTTCTGTGGCTTGCATCCCCATAAATAGTGGGGAGAAAGACCGTGTAGCTTTTCAAATTAGTACGACTTATATTTTCCGAATTTTTTGCGATTTGAATACCATAGTTTGATTCAAGCGCTTGTTGCACACAATCATCCAACATTAAGATTTGCGCTTTCACACAAAAAAAAGAAAGCAAAAGAGAGAATGAACAAAATAGCTTGTATTTCATTATGTTATATGATATTTTTTTTTGGGTGGCAAATATCATAAATTTTTTTTATGAGGCGAACTATTAGTGCAAAAAACATATATTTTCGCGCAAAATTTTCTTATGGCACACTATATTACAATTATAAACACCATTTTTGCTCGCCATCTCCTTTCAGTTTTTCTATTTTTTTTTACAAGTCATATTGCATATTCCCAAAGTCATTCGTTAGAGCAGCGCGTTTCTCTACAAGCGCAAAATGAATCGTTAGAAAACGTATTGGCGGAGATTACCAAACAAACCGGCGTACGGTTTTCTTACAATTCACAATTGATTAGTCCGAAAACTAAAGTAACGGTTAACGCGCAAAATAAAACCATCAAAGCCATTCTTGCCACTACACTTCCCGCTTCTGTTTCTTTTAAAAAAGTAGGGGAACATATCGTTTTTTATGCTACTCCATTGAAAAAGAATGTTCTAACAAACAATATTACAATTCCTGAACCCACTCCTGCTGAAAATTCTGAAAAATCTGAAAAAAATGTGTTCACGGATAATGGAAAACTTACTGAGGATTGTCTTAATAGTGTTCGTGCACCGGAAGACACGGTTCATGCAAACAAAGACACAATAAGTTTAACCAAAGAAGAAGAGATGAAATTACAAATTGCAGGCATGATGATGGCGGTTGCCACCGCAAGTGTACCCGTTGCAACACAAGCAACTACGCTACAAAAAGATGAAATGACCTCACACGAGATTACGTTGCAGGAACATGAAATTGCGCCTCAAGACACCGTTATTAAAACCAATGAAACACAACAACCCACAACCTGCAGACCTGCCCAGCTTACATTTTTTTATCCGTTAGGCACGGGGTTTGCAAAATCCGCCGAAAAATGCTATCACTTTTCTATCAATATTTTAGGTGGCGTAACAGGACAGCTTAAAGGTTTTGAGGCAGGTTCCTTGTTCAATATCAACAAATATGGTGCAAGAGGTGTGCAATTTGCCGGACTGTTCAATGTTACACACGCCTGTGATTTAGAAAAATATAGCAGGAATGCACAGTTTGCCGGACTTTTTAATACTACCAAACAAGGGTATTCTGTGCAATTTGCCGGAATTTTCAATCGTGGAGATACGGCTGTTTTTCAAGCAGGCGGAATCTTCAATTTGGCGAATGAAAGTGTTGCACAGTTTGCGGGAATCTTCAACCATGGAAACAACGCGCTGTTTCAGGCGGCTGGCGTTTGGAATGTATCAAAAAAAACCAAATGCCAATTAGCGGGAGTTGCCAATATCGCTCAAGAATCATACTGTCAAATTGCAGGTGTTTTGAATGTTACAAAAAAAGGACGTTTTCAAATGGGCGTGATTAATGTGCGCGATACGGCAGATGGGGTTTCTATAGGATTGATTAACATTGTGAAACGTGGCGGTATTTTAGAAGCCGGTATTGAAGCGGGAGAATTTGTGCATACCGCTGCAACATTCCGATCAGGGACTTCCCGATTATATTCAATTATTTCTGTGGGCTATAATTATGGGCAGAGATTTTGGTCATTTGGTTCAGGTTTAGGAACAAGTTTTAAGTTGATTGAGAAATTAAGTCTTAACTTGGAACTTTTTTATGCTGAATTACATAATTCTAGAACAGTTGATTTAACTCTAATGGATCCAATGGACTTACCTTATTATTCTTTAGGAAGGAAATGGAATGGGTTTATTCAATTTTCTCCAGTACTTCATTACCGTTTTGTTAAACATTTTAAAATTTATTTAGGTCCAAGTTTTAATTTTCTTATTCAAGGAAATGGTGGTATCTTAAATCCAACAACAGCGGTAATTAAGCTGAACCCTCCTTATAGAATGTATAATCAAACCTTCAGAAATTCAATGCTTGATATGTGGATAGGCGTTGTTGGCGGAATCAAGTTTTAAAATATGACGCATGAAAAATTCATGATTCCTCACTTCGTTCGGAGTGACACGCATACATAAATTCAAAAACAAAAATAATTCACATCATTAAATCTTTATTAATATGAAAAATCCAAAAAAACAAACCAAAACCCATTTAATCCTGTTTGCCATCGCAGCTTTCATGGTTATCCTGTTCAGCGCCTGTAAAGAAGGTTGTAGAAATTGTAAAGACTGTAAAGACATAACCACAAGAGAGGTCTCAATTACCAACCCCATAGTGGGCGTCATTTTTGATGGTCCGTGGGATGTAAATATTGTGCAAGACAGCCTCTCAAACAGCGCTGTAATTGAATATTGCTCTTCTCACGAGAATCAAATCGTTGCAGAGTTGCTTCCCAACGGATATTTGCATCTTAAAGTTCGGTGGGGGAACTATCATCATCATAGAGATGTGTTGCGGGCAAACATCAAAGCTACTTCTCTTGAAAAGATTGAGGCAAGCGGCGCAACAAGCATCCGCACTACCGGATATTTTGGCAACATAAACAATATTTCCTTGTCGGGCGCTTCCGACATAAACGGCTTGTTGGGCGCAGGAACCTCCACCATGCTGACGCTTACCGGCGCTTCCACCATTAAGGACTTCTCCTTTACCGGAAATAACATGAACGCTGAACTCAGCGGCGCTTCCGATCTGAAATGTACAAATCTTGTTCTCGACTATTTCACGGCAGACTGCTCCGGCGCATCAACCATGAGAAGCTGGGGCGGCAACATTACCAAAGCCTCTTTTAACGGTTCGGGCGCTTCCGATTTTGAAACATTGGAAATGAGATTGGATGACCTTGACATTGACCTTTCCGGAGCTTCAAACGCAACAGTTTTGGTAAACAATGTTATAAAAGGAAAACTTACCGGCGCCTCAACGCTGAAATATAAAGGCGCTGCTAATGTAAGCGGTGTTTCCACCTCAGGCAGTTCAAATATTATTTGTTTGAATTAACATTATTAATCATATCCAAGTGGCAACACAACAGCGTGTCGTTTTTTTGCGCACGAAGATGTAACCCGTTGCCTTCGCAGTATTTAAAGGACTTACAACCGGCGCAAATGCCGGTTTTTGTCCATGAGCGGTCGCGCATAATTTGGTATCGTTCGTTCCACACCGTCCAAAAATCGTCTTTGTAAATATTCCCTTGAATATAGTCGGCCCGCAGGCTGGGGCAAGCGCTAATAGAGCCGTCCACCAGCACGGAGCCCACTTGGATGCCGGCGCGACAGAAAAACGGCACATCGCGCACCTCCATCTCGTAGTCGCCCAAAAAGCCCTCGCAGCCGTAAGAAGCCTTGATAACACCCTCTTCACGTGTATGTTTAATAAAATTCAACATCCTGACAAGTTCTTGTGGTAAAAGTTTCAGCAAGGGGTTGTTCTCGGCGCGTCCTTTGGGAAAAATGGAGAAAAGCCGCCAATTTTTCACTCCCAAACTTACCAACAGATTCTTTATTTTCTCTAAATCATCAATATTTTTTTTGTTAACACAAGTTACCACATCATAAGTAAAATCTTTAATGGAGGCAATCATGGCGATGGCATTTTTGGCATGTTCCCACGAGCCGTTTTTTCCGCGCATCCAATCGTGCGTTTCGGGGTTCACTCCATCAAGACTCACAGTAACAGAGCGCAAACCCGATTGCAGCAACTCTTCCAATAATTTTGGGGTAAGCGCGTATCCGTTGGTAACCATTCCCCATGGAAACTCGCGTTTGTAAAACTCCTTTCCGCACTGTGCCAAGTCTTTGCGCATCAGAGGCTCTCCACCGGTAAGCGCAATCATCGTTTTGTGCGGGTTAACAAAAGGTTTTATCCTGTCTAATACCTTTAAAAAATCTTCCAAAGGCATATCGGGCGTTGTGGTTTGCTGGGTACAGTCGCTTCCACAGTGCAGGCATTGCAAGTTGCAGCGTAGCGTACATTCCCAAAACAAGTAGTTAAGCTCGTGCAGCCGCGTTTGGTTTTTCTTGTGTTGCCGAAAGAGGGATAAAGTAATTTTCTTTTTCAGGTTCATTTGTTTATTCAGTAAATAATTCACGTAAATCAATCTCCAATCCCTCAAAAATATGCACCGGAGCTTTTTGCGCTCCGGTATAAACGGTACCGTCATCATATTTCCCATTCGTTTGCAACAAGAAAATAGAGATAGCTTTTACCTTTGGATCAACAATCCAATATTCCCTAACGCCAGATTCTTCGTAGAGGTAAAACTTGTCTCCCCAATCTTTTTGAGATGTTGAGGGCGACAGCACTTCCACAATTAAATCGGGCGCACCAATACACCCTCTTTCATCTAATTTAGAGAGGTCGCAAACCACACAAATATCGGGTTGAACAACGTTAATAATTTTGTCATCAGCCGTTTCATTGTTTTTTGGCAAACGCACGTCGAATGGTGCGTGGAAAATCTGGCATTGCCCTTTATTCTGTTTAACAAATGACAGCAAAAACCAATTTATGATTTGAGAAAGTTGTGAATGAAGCAGATTTGGCGCCGACATCAAATGAACAAACCCGCGGATCAGCTCCCGCCGCACATCGTCAAACCATGTTAAATAATCTGCATACGTATAACGCTTGACTCCTTCTAAATTCAAGGTTTCAAACCTTATCAAAGGTTCTTCCACTTTAGTGGGCTCTTCCTCCACAACTTTGTAGGGGTGCGTGCCTTTCTCTTTGTTCATAATATTTTTATTTTAAAGTTTTTATGTTGTAAAAAAAATCTGTGTACAACAAGGCTAAGGTTTAAAAGTAGAATATGGTGTTCCATATTCTATAGAGGGTTCATCATCAACCCCTCTTAAAACTATGTCTATGGTTTTAGAATATTGATCACTTTTTTTTCCCTGTCCTTTTTTTACGAGGTCGGCATCCGTGAATCTTACATCAATCTCCCGCAGAGCAAATTCTCCTCCATTTTCTTCACCATCAATATCTTCAAATTTTAAACGTGTACCTTGATATCCCAAAAACTTTAAATGAAATTTTCCAATAGAATTTGTATGCAAGGTATCACTATAATTTTGGTTGGTAATACGAATATTTTCTATGGGTTGTCCTGTTTTGTCAGTTACCTTGCCGTAAATTTCAAATTCTGATTCCGGCATGCCATATTTATAACAAGAATAAAGTGTTCCTGATAAACCCAATAACAAAAGAAGCATTTTGTCGAAAAATTTAATAATTGGTTTTTTCATAGATTTTCATTTTAAACGGTGCAAAACTATAAAAATAAAAACAGGTATGCCCAAAGTAGAGTTATAAATTTTGGCACTTTTCTATAAGATTAAAACATTCAAGATTTCCTATACTTTTGCCCACGTTTTTTCATCAAATGAAACAAAAAGATTTTCTCTTCAATCTGCTTATTCTGCTTTTCCTTAATCTTCTTATTAAACCATTTTGGCTACTTGGCGTTGAGGTAAAAATTCAAAATACGGTAGGCAGTGAAAATTTTGGTCTCTTCTTTGCAGTTTTTAATTTTACTTTTTTGCTCAATACATTGTTGGATTTCGGTTTAACAGGTTTCAATAATAAAAATATTGCGCAAAATACACAACTTTTATCAAAACATATTTCAGGAATTCTAACATTAAAGCTTCTTTTGGGCATCATTTATCTCTTTGTAGTTTTATTAGCTGGAATAGGGATTGGCTACGATGGAGAGCAGATAAGAATATTAATATGGCTGGCTTTTAACCAATTTTTGAACGCACTGATTTTATACTTGCGTTCTAATATTGCGGCATTACTAATGTTTAAAACAGACAGTATTTTATCTGTATTAGACAAATTGTTAATGATATTGATTTGCGGGATATTACTTAAAAGCAATGTGATAGATCAACCCTTTCAGATAATATGGTATGTGTATGCACAAACTGCATCTTATTTAATTGCTGCAGGCGTGGCGCTAATAATAGTGTTATTAAAAGCAAAAATTATTCGATTAACATGGAATTTTACATTTTTTAGAGCTATTTTGAGAAAAAGCTTCCCATTTGCGTTACTTACTTTGCTGATGACAATCTATGGGCGCATAGATTCGGTAATGATTGAACGAATTCTTCCGGATTCAATAGCCGCTTATCAGGCAGGTGTTTTTGCTTCTGCATTCCGGTTTTTAGACGCATTAGTGATGATCGCTTACCTGTTTTCTGTAATTCTGCTACCCTTGTTTTCCAAGATGTTAAAATGCAAAGAAAACTTATTACCCATCATTACGAGCGCATTCTCTTTGCTATTCTTTTTTTCAGTAACATCTGCCGTATTACTTGTGGCTTATCGTCTTCCACTTCTTACATACTTTTATCCGCAAATTGGCACAGAGAGTGCAAGGGTGTTCCTATTTATTATTCCATGCATTATCCCGCTTTCTATGACCTATATTTTCGGCACGTTACTCACGGCAAACGGAAGTCTTCGTATTTTAAACATAACTTCTGCAGTTGCCATCGGGGTAAATATTGCCATAAATTTCACCCTAATTCCGATGTTAGAAGCACGGGGGGCGGCAATCGCAAGCCTTTCCACACAAACTTCTATTGCAATAATGCAATTTTTTATTGCTTTTAAACTGTTAAAAATTCCATTTTCTATTCTGCCCTATTTTAGATGTTTGTTATACATCGTTTTATTAATTACCTCTGTTTACTTTGCAAATTGCTATTTGCCTGTAGGGTTACTTCCAAGTTTACTGATTTGCAGTGGCATAGCGCTACTTTTGGCATTTACTACAAAATTGATACCAATAAAATTTATTGTTAGCCTTTTTGAGAAGGCATAATTTGAAAAAGAATATTCCTTAGTAATTCAACATCACCGGCATAATCAACATCAACAAATCTTCTTCCGAGGAGTCTTGTTCGGTGGGTAGAATCAACGCGGCGCGGTTTGGCTGTGACATTTCGAGGGCGATGACGTCAGAATCGAGGTTTTCTAGCATCTCCCGCAAAAATTTGGAGTTGAAGCCAATATCCATAGGTTCGCCGGTGTAAGCGCCTGTGATCATTTCTTCTGCTTTATTGGAGAAGTCTAAGTCTTCTGCTGTAATTACCGTTTTTTCATCTGAAAGAGAAACCCTTACTTGGAAAGTAGATTGGTTTGAGAAGATTCCTACACGGCAAATAGATTTGTGAAAATCTTTTCTCACCACTTCAAATTTATTTGGGTTTTCTTTAGGAATAACAGCTTGGTAAGCAGGAAATTTACCTTCTTTCAGAGAAGAAAACAACACGATGTTAGCAAAAGAGAAACGAATGTGGTGTGTATCAACGGTATATTCTACTTTTACTTTTTCATTTACGCCTGACAAAATAGATTTTAGTTGGGTAATCGGCTTTTTGGGCAAAATAAACGATATGGAGTCCTCCACTTTAACGGAAGTGTTTGTGAAGCGTACCAATTTATGAGCGTCGGTAGCCACGAAGGTGATGCTTTCATTGGAAAGTTCACACAAAACGCCCATCATATTGGGTCGCAGTTCATCGTTTCCAGTAGCAAACAAAGTTTTGCTTATGGCGCGATGCAATATAGGGGCTTCTATCTCAAACGATTGTGGTTCTTCCATCGTTTTCATTGCAGGATATTCTTCTCCGGGGAAACAAGAGGAATCGTATTCACCGTTTTCGGTTGAAAATTTTAAGACATGTGCTTCAAGATCAATATCGAAAACAATAGGAATTTCTACCGGCATTAACTTTAAAGTTTCCAAAATGGTTTTAGATGGGATTGCCACCGAACCTTCACCCTCCACATTGGTGAGTTGAACGGTTGCCGTCATTGTAGCATCTAAATCGGAAGCAGTGAGTGTGAGTGTCTCATTTTCAACGGTAAAGAGAAAATTGTCTAAAATAGGCAAGGTGCTGTTGGTTCCTAAAACGCCGCTTATGGCGCTTAAATTTTTATACAACACATCGCGAGATACAATAAATTTCATACTTTTTTTTATTAAATATTTGAAGGTGGCAAAAATATAAAAAATGGGGAATCGCAGTAGATGTTGTTTCATTTTTTTTCTACATTTGCCACCCAAAATATATACGAATATGGATAAAAACGAAGTACGCGAAGTGATTGCCAAACGTGTGGCAAAAGAACTTAAAAATGGCAATGTAGTGAACTTGGGAATTGGCCTTCCCACTTTAGTTCCCAACTATTTACCCCATGATGTTGAGTTGGTGCTGCAATCGGAGAACGGCTTGTTGGGCGTGGGTCCCACCCCTGAAGCCGGCAAAGAAGAAGCCCATTTGGTGAATGCAGGAGGTGGCTATATTACAGCTCGACCCGGCGCTTCTGCTTTTTCTTCGGCGCAATCGTTTGCCATTATTCGCGGCGGTCACGTAGATGCTACCATCTTGGGCGCTATGCAAGTGGATGAAAACGGTGACCTCGCCAACTGGATGATTCCCGGAAAACTCACCCCGGGCATGGGCGGCGCCATGGATCTGTTAGTAGGCGCAAAACACGTGATTGTTGCCATGGAGCACATGGCAAAAGGAGCGCCTAAAATCTTAAAAAAATGCACTTTGCCTCTCACAGCCAAAGGACAGGTGAACCTCATTATTACCGAAATGGGCGTGATGGAGATTACCCCTCAAGGAATTGTCTTAAAAGAAATTCACCCTGAATTTTCTGTAGATGAGGTGCAAACTGCCACAGAAGCAACCTTGATTATTTCGCCGAAGCTGAAGTCAATGGCGTTTTCGTTTACTTAATGCATGAGGCTGATGCTCCTGCGTGGTGAAAAAATTTTGTTTTATTTGCGGGGTGAAATTGACTCCTGAATACTTTATGCAATTTGCGCTCGCTGAAGCCGAAGAAGCCTTTGAAAAAGGTGAGATTCCGGTGGGCGCTGTTATCGTTTTAGATGACAAAATTATCGCCAAAGCGCATAACTTAACACAAACATTGAACGATGTTACCGCCCATGCCGAAATGCAGGCGCTTACCTCTGCCTTTCATTACTTGGGTGCAAAATATCTAAATGATTGTACTTTATATGTAACGTTAGAGCCTTGTATAATGTGCGCAGGAGCCCTCTACTGGGCGCAGATCGGAAAGATTGTTTTCGGAGCCCAAGACCCTAAAAGAGGTTATTCGTTAGTAAACAGTTCATTGCTGCACCCCAAAACGGAAGTGGTGAAAGGAGTGCTTGCAAACGAATCGCAAACGTTGTTGGAGCTATTTTTTAAGAAATTGCGATAAAAATTGAGTTTTTTCTATATTTTCGCGCCCGTTTTTAAAAAATGATTTGCAATGATAAAAATTACATTGCCCGATGGCTCAGTTAGAGAATTTGAAAAAGGAACAACCCCTTATCAAATTGCGGCTTCTATTAGCGAAGGTTTGGCGCGTAATGTGCTCGCAGCCAAAGTAAACCTTGAGATTGTAGCGCTTAACTTCCCCTTGACCGACGATGCGCAGGTAACCCTCCTCACATGGAACGATGCCGAAGGAAAAGCTGTATTTTGGCACTCCTCGGCGCACTTGCTCGCTGCGGCTGTAAACCAATTGTATACTGGCGTAAAGTTCGGAATAGGTCCCAATATTGAAAACGGATTCTATTACGACATCGATTTTATGGATTATCCCATTTCTTCGGATGACTTTCCTGCTATTGAAGCTAAAATGTTGGAAATTGCACAAGCTCGCCCGCAATTTGAACGCATGGAAATTTCGAAAAACGATGCCAGAGCGCTGTTTGTGAAAAAGAACAATGAATATAAAGTAGAACTGATTGAAGACCTTGAAGATGGTCAGATCACATTGTACCAATTGGGAGAATTTACCGATTTGTGCCGCGGTCCCCATCTCTTTGATACAGCAACTATTAAAGCTATAAAACTGTTAAATACTGCCGGAGCTTATTGGCGCGGCGATGAAAAACGCAAACAGCTAACCCGTATCTACGGAATCACATTCCCCAAGAAAAAAGAGTTGGACGATTATTTGTTGCTATTGGAAGAAGCTAAAAAACGTGACCACAGAAAGTTAGGAAAAGAGTTGGAGTTGTTTACGTTTTCTCAGGCGGTGGGTGCCGGTCTCCCAATATGGCTGCCCAAAGGCGCTGAACTGCGCGAACGCTTGGAGCAATTCTTGAAAAAAGTACAGAAAAAGTATGGTTATCAACAAATTATCTGTCCGCACATTGGCAATGTGGAGTTGTATAAAACCTCCGGTCATTACCAGAAATATGCTGCCGATTCGTTCCGGACCATCACCACGCCGCAAGAGGGCGAGGCTTTCTTCCTGAAGCCAATGAACTGCCCCCACCACTGCGAAGTGTATGCCATGAAACCACACTCTTACAGAGAGTTGCCGCTGCGCTATGCCGAGTTTGGAACCGTCTATCGTTACGAACAAAGCGGCGAGTTGCACGGTTTGACCCGCGTGCGCGGCTTCACACAAGATGATGCCCACATTTTCTGTACCCCAGACCAATTGAAAGAGGAGTTTTGCAAGGTAATTGATATCATTCTCTACATATTTAAAGTGTTAAAGTTTGAAAATTTCACAGCGCAGATCTCACTCAGAGACCCTGAAGACCGTGAAAAATATATCGGCTCTGACGAAAACTGGGAAAAAGCGGAACGCGCCATCGTGGAAGCTGCACAAGAGAAAGGATTACAAACAATTACCGAAATAGGAGAAGCCGCTTTCTACGGTCCCAAGTTAGACTTTATGGTGAAAGATGCTATTGGCAGAAAATGGCAGTTGGGTACTGTTCAAGTGGACTACAACTTGCCGGAACGCTTTGACTTGGAATACATTGATGCTAACCAACAAAAACAACGCCCCATTATGATTCACCGTGCGCCTTTTGGCTCTATGGAGCGCTTTGTGGCTGTGCTGTTAGAACATACTGCCGGAAACTTCCCCCTGTGGCTCACCCCAGAACAGGCAATTATTCTTCCTATTTCCGATAAATATTTAGATTATGCTTACGAATTGAAACAAAAACTGGAAGAAAATAATATTCGTGTTCAAATTGATGAACGTAGTGAAAAAACCGGTAAGAAAATCCGCGACGCAGAAGTAAAAAAGACACCTTACATGCTCATCGTTGGTGAAAAAGAGGAAGCTGAAAAAACGGTTTCCGTACGCGAACACAAGGCTGGCGACCAAGGAGCAATGCAAATAAGTGATTTTGTATCAATGATAAACGAGAAGATTAAAGAAGAGTTATTATAAAATCTAAAAAAAAATAATGAGAATAATGTTGAAAAAGAAAAACAATATTTTTGTGCACACCAAAAAAAAGTCTGTTATGCGTATTAAATACTGTTTCTTTTTTCTTTTCCTGCTTTCATTTTGTAAACTCTCTGCTCAAGTAGATCCCATTTTTACTTTTTCCCCTTGGACGCAATTTTTCTACAATCCGGGTGCGCTCGGCGAAAAAGAACATCACCTTAATTTTACCGGCGTATTACGACAAGGGGAGATGTTTATGACAGATAATCAAGCGCCACTTGATCCTACTGATCCAGGTAGTAGTAACCAGAGTAAGAATCCTGATAAACCTCAATATCCTAAGGTTTCCACTCAACAGATTTTACTTGGTATTGATTCCTATATTAAAAAAATTAGGGGTGCGGTAGGGATTATGTTTCTTAAAGATAACGGTTCAGAAAAGGGTTCAGAATATGATAATATTGGTTTTAGATTAGGATATGCCTCCAAGTTTCGTATTCGTGGGGGTAAATTAGGCATTGGACTGCAAGCTGGTTTTTTAAACAGGAAACTTGCAAAAGATTTGAACCCTAATGATATTGGAGATCAAACTATTGACAAAGCAACCGAGTCTGGGTCGTATATGGATTTTGATATTAACTTCGGAATTCTTTACAAAGCACCTACGTGGTATGTAGGGGTATCCGGAACGCAACTACTTGGGGGAGCCCGCATTTCAGGCGAAACAGGTATTGCTAAAATTTCTCGTCAGTTTTATCTTACTGGAGGTTATATATGGAACTTAAAAACCGCTATTCCATGGTCTATTGAGCCCCATCTTCTCATTCGTACCGACATTGCTACATGGCAATTGAATGTTTTGGCTGTGGCAAGATACAACGGTATATTGTGGTTTGGAACAGGATATCAAAACGGAGGAATTCCTGTGCTTTTTGGTGCAACTCCTTTTTACAACTACGGCAATGATTATTTGAAAGAATTAGAGATAGGAGTAGCCTATACTTTCAAAACCGCTAAATATGGCTATCAAATGAATGGCAGTATGGGCGATTTTGAATTAGTGGTTCGTTACGGCTTTAATTTTTATAAAGACAAGGCGCTGAGCGGATACGGTTCGTCGCGCCATTTGTATAAAAATCAATACTAAATATAATAATACATATATTTTAGCGTTTCCCAAATCATAACTTTATTAAAAATGAAAAAAATAGCTTTGTTTGCATTGATTTTTATAGGCTTTGCCGCTTGCAAAAACTCCGGTGACGGGCAATTGGTAGGGGTCTCAAATAAAACTAAATTCATAACATTTACCCCCTACGGAATGGTGTATGTTCCTGAAGGAAACATTATTTTAGGAACCGGTGAGAATGACCCCGTACTATCCTTCGCTCCACAACTTCGCTCTGTTACCCTTCCTAAGTTCTGGATGGACGAAACTGAGATTACCAATAACGAATACCGCCAGTTTGTGAATTGGGTAAGAGACTCTATTGCACATACCCTTTTAGGAGAAGCCGAAATTGCCGAAGCCGAAAAGTATGGACACTTCCTTAAATATAAAAAAGGAGATAACGCAGGTGAGCTTATTGACCCTAGAGTAATTAACTGGAGAGAAGAGATTCCTTGGAACTCTACTAACGAAGAGGTGCAAGAGGCGCTCAGCCCACTCTTCTCAAAAAATTCTGGTTTCTATCATTATCGTCAAACAAGTCTTAATGTATCCAAACTGAATTACGAATATTGGACTATTGATTACGAAGCAGCCGCTGCTAAAGAAAAAGGAGGCAGCTCTATTGGAGGTATGTTTGCCAACAGACCCAGTCATGTTGACGGTAACTTGGACAGATTTGTGAGAAGAAATGTAACTAACGTGTATCCAGATACCTTAGTTTGGATCTATGAGTTTACTTATTCCGATAATGAGCACATGACCAAGAACTACTTCTCTCATCCTCAATACAGCCATTACCCCGTTGTGGGCGTGAATTGGATACAATGTCAGGCTTTTTGCCATTGGCGCTCTCAAATGCGTAATTTATGGCTTATCAGCAGAAGCTATCCTGTAGAGCACGACTTTAAACTGCCGAGCGAAGGACAATGGGAATGGGCAGCCAGAGGAGGATTACAAGGCAATCCTTACCCGTGGGGCGGTCCCTATACGTCCAACCAAAACGGATGTTTCCTTGCAAACTTTAAACCCCAAAGAGGAAACTATACTGTAGATGGAAACTTCTACCCTGCCGT
>WQSU01000020.1 GCA_009787675.1 Lentimicrobiaceae bacterium | reverse complement strand
GCGCCAGCAGTTCCGCGCATTGATTCTTTAAAATCGGAGCCTTTAACGCGGATTTCTTCGCCCGTATCTCCGTCATAGCCTACTATATAATCCTGCTCTCTAAATAATGTTCGTAATAAAAAATCTATGAAACTCTTAAACATATCTTTAACTATTAATTATTTGTAACTATTTGAATATCATTGTTGTTGTTTGTAACCATAATATACTCTCCATCGTTTGTTATGATGTTGTTTCCTGTGCTGATAGCGGTTGTTTCCACTGCTGTTGCCGGAACTATATTATTTACAAAATAGTGATTTACCACCCTTGCATTGATTGGTTCAGGAACAGACAAAGACAAGCCCGCAGGCAAATCCTCTGTAAGCGAAATATCGTTAATTTCTGCTATCTGAAATGCAGCCTCACGGTCGCCACAGTATTGTATGGCGATGTCCCATATCGTTTGCCTGTTCTGAACTTTTATTGTCTGCATCGTTAATAATTAGATATTATTGAACCTACAACACTAAAAGACGTATAGCCATGACTTGGTGGATTAGTGTCTATTCCTGCACAAAGTAAAACTATGTAAGCAGAGCCATCAGGCGCACCAGTAACAAAAGCAGGTACACTTTTGGGATTTCGTTCCCAGAAACGAGGCCAATTATTATTAATCCCATCATATTGCTCTCTCGTTACTGCAATTGCCGTTAATGGGTGGACAATTTCCCAGCCTGTATTTAATGGGATTTTTACCAACATATTTCCATTATACTGTTTACTTCTTCCAACCTCTAAATTAATATCTATCCTTCTTAAACTTTTATTATGCTGAATTAATCCATATCCAACCGCTCCTGATACAAGTTGAGGGGTAGACTGAGTATCATATACAGGGAAATTAACACTGTTGCCTACCTGTATCATTTTTTCAGGATTAAACCAATCCGCCATCTCGAAAAATTTCCAGCCCGGATTACCATTGCCGGAAAGTGCTATCTCAAACGATTCTTTTAAAATACATTCAGGGTATACCTCTGTGTCGGAATTTAGTTTATTAATATCAATCTTTTCGCTTTTGTCCGTTAATCCGTATTTTCCCGGATTGTTAAGCAACTCATTGCGTGACGGAAAAACAAAAGGTTTAGTTGCGAATACATTAACTATTTTTCCCGACGTCCAACCCGCATCTTTTATATACATTATGTCTTCAGACAAAATTACTGCCTGCCTGCCGCCAATATTAAACCCATCCATGATGGATTCTATATATCTTGCATTAGCATTCAATGCCTCTGCCGTATCTACATTCCACGGGAAGCCTCCCGCCCTGTTAGTGTTCAATAACTTATTCATATATTATCTCGTATTTTGTTCCCAAAAATTTATAATTATCTACTGTTCTTTTTATTCGGCTTTCCTTATCTTTAAATTCATTTGAATTAGGTAAAAGTACCGTAAATGGTGCAAGTCTTCATATTGAAGAATGATGTATAACCACAAGCCCCAACTCCCAAGGCTTCAATTCTTCATTTCGGAAAATAATCGTCTCGTTGATAGTACCCGCCCCATCGCGTACCTCTATCCTTCGAGAATCAGAATCAAACCTATCATTCAACAATCGCTGCAAATTGGGGTATTGGGCGTTGTATGTCAAACCGTTTTCGTTTGCTTCTTTTTCTACGATAAACTTATTGTAAATATATCGTATCGGTGCAATCAGCACGTAAATAAACACTACAAGGTTGCCCCGCACTGCCATCGGCAGAGATTGTTTTATTAATTTAATGAAATTTACATCGTACTTTCCCATCACATTACCTCCTTAATTACGTTCAATGTTCCCAATTTCATAGCCCCTGATGCGGGTATGTATGATGTCAATTCTGTTATGTCTTCCAACGGATAGCCTGCGTGTATAACGCCAATACTATCAACCAATGCAATGCGGATGCCCCGTGTTATTTGCAACTGGTCAATCATGCGCATACTTACAAATGCACCGTTAAATTCAATACCATTTAAATAGGTATTAATTGCTGTTTCAACAGCATCATTTACCGCCGTTTCAGAGGGAAACGAAAGCGGGTCGTAAACAATTTTTACTGAGATATTCAATATATCTGCAGCCTCGTTCACTATCCGAATGGGAATGCCTGCGGGTTTTATCCTGTTTATATAGGATGTAGCAGCCGTCAATTCAAAACTGTCAAGCGGTTCAGGCTTATCGTACTGGTCGGCTTTGGATATCTTCATGGTTACGCCGATAGAATTTACATTATCAAAAGCAAATGCAAATTTGATAATCCGTGCATCAATAGCAGCCTGAGAAGTGGTGTCGCTGTAAAATGTTTGCTCTTCCAGTTCGTTCAAATCAAAGCCGAATTGAAAAGCAAGCATCATTTTTGCATACCAACCCGCATAACCGTAGCGTTCTTGTTCAACGATTCTTCTTGTCTCTGCCAAATGCCACTCGTGCATAGTTTGAACGGCAGCCCCTGCTGTGGCGTGTGCCTCAATAGTAAGTGCCTCCAACGAAACGGCTGAAAATTGCTCGTCAAAGGTTTTTCCAACCACCAACCCGTACAGTCCTCGAAGTATTGAACTGTCAATGAATGCCTGTTTTATTGTATTTGCTATTTCTGTAATCATTTTTGTTGATTTGCTTATTTGTTGATTTGATTATTTGAATTTAAATATACCTATTTCTTACAAAATACGACAAAACAAACGAAAGGATTAGAAGTGCTGCCACCATACACACACACTCCCATACCTTAGGCTTAATTTTAGTATTCTCTGTAATTTTCACGCTTTCCACCGTCTGCTTTATGCTTTCTGCTTGTAAAACAACTTCCCGTTGTAAAACATGGTTTTTCTTTCCGGAGACTTGTTTGTTGCGATTAATTTCCGTCACGCTCACAATATGCTGTTTTCCTGCCGAATCAGGCACAGAAAAAACCGTAATTAACACATGCTCATCTTCCGCCATCTCAACAACAGTTGCCGAACTGTCCAATGTCGTTTGCCGAACATCCGTTGTCGTTTTCTCCTCAATTTCAGTTCTTACATCCGTTGTCGCCTGCTTAGAAATCTTACAGGAAACCAGCAGCACTGCTGCACTTAATATTAAAATTATTCTTTTCATTTTGCGTATCTTGTTATTGTTTTTACATGTTCCAACTTGTGGTTTACTTCTTCAACTTCCGAGCGTAATGCAGAGTTTTCGGTTTTTAATTTTGCAACCTCCGAACGCAACCCCACGACTTCCTCCAATAGTTCCTTATTCCTTGTGGACAGCAAGTCTATGGAATCTTGTTGTTTTTGCAACATATCATTCCTTCGCATTTTTGAACCTGCGAGCCAAGAAACTACACCCGTAACAGGAACTAAAATCATGCTGATTATCGTTATCCAATCCATCTCTTAATTATTAATTGTTAATTCTTAATTAATTAAAGGTTTTTATATTCATTTTTAGCGTCAAAACAAGGACATGCTTTATTGGCAAATTCCCTGTGTCCGTGAATAGTAGCATTTGGGTATCGCTTTTTGAGAAATTTCAGCAGCGATATTAACGCTTCTTTTTGCGAAGGAGTTCTCGTGTCTTTTGACTTCAAATTCGCATCCAAACCGCCGACATAACATACTCCGATACTGTTTGCATTTTGTCCTTCGCAGTGCGCTCCTACTAAATCTTCTGCACGACCTGTCCATAATATCCCGTTCAAATCAATCAAAAAATGGTAGCCGATTGTATTAAAACCGCGTGCCTTGTGCCATTTTATCACGTCTGCAACCGTAACCGCCTGTCCTTCCTTCGTGGCGGTGCAATGAATTATTATCTTGTTTATCGCTCTCATTTTATATAATTTTAATTATTTATCTGTATTCTGCATCAATTATCAAATTATCTTTCACATCAAAGGCAACTTTTTTCACCTGCATTCCCTCTGTTGCCAATTCTGTACGAATTGCCCTAAATAGATTGTCAGGAACTTCATCGTCAATAAAACTCATAATACCCACCCCTTTTGTCGGAACGGCTTTAATTTCGCCCTTTTCTGCCAACAATATCAGTTCTTGATTTTGATATGTTATATTGCCAATGACTAAACCTTGCACGATTAAACCTTCCGCATTTTTGCGAATGTCTATTTGCAAGTCGTGATTATCATTTAGCATTATTCCGTTCATTAGTGTTTGATTTTTTCGTTTTCGTAATCTGATTTATTAAATGGCAATGCCGGACTTGCAGTTGATGTTGTTGGGGATAATACTCCAGCGGGTCCAACTCCAACAGTTGCAGTTGTTACGTGTATGTGTGAATTATAATTAGTTATCAAGTCATTGAGACTATTTTTTAAATCATTTAATTTATCCGTCAATTTTTGAATGATAACCAATCCGTCATTCTTACCGCCATTTATCACAATATCCCCATCCACATCAAGCGCAATGTCTTCAATTTCGCTCATCATGGATATAACTAAATCATTGCTGTTGCTGATACGGCTAACTATAACAAAACTGTTTTTGGGAAGTTTGGGAACGAATCCCTTTGTATTTTCGGTTGCGATTTTGCGGACATCAGGATACAGAGTTCCGTTGAAATCTTTTACATCAACTGTTGTCTTTTTGTCTTCCGCAACACTTGCTATAAATGACGTTTCAACATTCTTTAAATGCCGTTTCAAACCCGCTTCAATTTGTTCTATTCTTCCGTCCATAAATCTAAAATCGTAAATCTAAAATCTAAAATTATTCACTTACCGTTTTTCCAATTTCAACCTGTCTCCTCGCGCCCGATGTTCCAAAAGTAACAACTACGGAACGAATTTCATACTTTCCTCCCCGCTCTTCATATTTAATATCCCGTATGTCCGCAACCATGCCCGGCGCGGCGTATGGCTCCAAAAATGCAGTGATTTTTCCCGTATATCCCGTATATTTATACTTATTGATTTCGGTTTCCGCCAATTTCTTTAAGTCCTCAATTCCTTTTGCGGTGAAAAAATATAAAGTGCGCTGTTCCCCGTTTTTATCTCCAATTTCAGCCTCATATTTAGTGTTGTCTTTGTTTATCTGTATGGCTTTTACCTTCAATTTAACATCTTCGGCATACTGAAACCGCAGTTCATCCACTTTGGGAGTGTTCACACCAAGGCTGTAAACAACGTTTCCTTTGTACTTCACAAAATCAAGTCCGGCATATAGAATATTTTTATTAAAAAAGATAGTCAATCCGTAACGCTCTTTTACCTGCTGCAAGGCTTCAAGGCGTGTTAATTTGGCAGGGATAACATAATTTACCATATTTACCGTTGGAATATCGCCGTCTAATTTGATGTCTTTTCCGTCAATTATATACTGCAAAACTTCCCGCAAATTTGTAGTAGCAAAGGTTTTGGTAGGGAGGTCATCCCGAAGCAAATATTCGTGTCCTTCGCATTCAATTTCAAGAGGCGTTGCAAGATTTAATTTATAAACAAACCCGTCAAATTCCTCTTGCAGGCGGTCATCATATCCAAGTTGGATATTGATTTTATCACCTCTTTTGAAAACCTTTTCCGTCTGTACGCTTTCAGTTAAATATGTTCCTTCAAACTGCAAACGTGCCGATGTGGGAATTTTAATCTTAGCAATAGATTCTATCCTGTCAATAGATTTATTTACTTCGACATTGTTTGCCGCATCGAACTTTATAGTCTTACCCTCTTGTGTGGTAATGGTAACAAAACAATTCAATTTCACGTACATGCTAACTAATATATAAACTAAATTCAACATCACTCAATAATTTTAATTCGTAAGGCTGCGTATTCTCAAAGCCTTTTATTTCAGGGAAATTCAACTCGGTAATTACAATTTTTTCATTGTCATCCAAACATATTGCCGTCCGCGCATTTTGGATGTTGAACGTTTTCTTTTCTTTGTACCATTGCACCAACAACGCCTTTTCCTCTTCCGGATAATGATTGCCTTCTCCAACTAAAATACCGCGTATATTTATTTCCCAGTCGCCCCTGCTGATTTCTTCTTTAACCGTGCAATCTCTGTTTGCCAACGTTGTGGTAACAATATTTTTTCTATTCATTAGGCTCATGGTGGTATTTGGCAACAGATATTGCATAGCCTCCCTGTCGGCATCGCTTAACCAAATAGGCATAAAAATTTCCGCACCTTTTTCACCATCCCAACGAATACTCACACCTAATTGCGACGTACATTGCGGAGTTTGATAATCAAAGTTATATTGACCAGCCCTGTATGACTGAGGAATACCCACAATGACTTTAGCAATCACTTCGGGGAACGGCTTCCCTATATATCCCCAAGTCTCTTTAAATATCCGCTGTAAATCTATAGTGTTAATCATTGCTTATTTGCTTATTTGTTGATTTGCTTATTTGTAACTCTGTAACCTTGTAACTCTGTAACTCGTAACTCGTAACTACTGTGTCGCTATCCTATTTGCCGAATTAACTACTCTCAAAAGTCCCTCAATAAGTTCATCTGTTCCTCTATCCACGCCCTCTTTGAAATTTTCCGTTTTCAGGTTAAAATTTTCGATTAAGTTTCTTAGATTGATAGTAACATTGGTTGCACGCGAACCGCCACCCGTAAGGTCGGAAACGGAAGCGTTGCTGCCACCGCCCGAAAGATTTAAATTGCTTACCTTCCCACTACTTCCATCTGTGGAAAACTCTGAAAGTTTGCCGATTAAATTCTGTGCGCGATTATAATTATTGATATAATCTTCAAAATCAGCCCGTTTTAATTCAAGTCGTCCCAAATGCGCAGAGCCTGCATAAGTACCCGCGTTTATTTGACTAACAACGCCTTTTGCAACGCTTAATCTTTGTTCGGAATTATGATTAGCATACCCATCATCAAAATAAGCATCTAAGCGTCCCATTTGCTTATACTTTTCGGCAAGTTCTTCCTCGTATGCTTGTGTTTTGGCTTTTCTTACTATGGATTCAGATATTCGATTGTATGCTTTTTCCAACTCTTCCAATCCTGCCTTTTCAAGATTCATATTACTGAGCAATTCGGGATACATATCCTTTAATTGCTTAACAAGCTCGTTACGTTCTTTTGTTTTAGGGTTGGTTTTTCTGAGCCTGTCAAAAATCATATCCAATCGGGAGCGTTCTTCAGAAGCGTATTCAGATGCTTTTTTGTTCAGTTTTCCGTATTCATCTGTTGCCTCTTTTGTCCGTTTTTTTAACATGACAATTGTACCAATTGCTAATGCAACAGCAGATGTTATGGCTATTATTGGATTTGCTTTTAAAAGGTTTAGTGCGCCCGAAAGCATGAGTACTGCTTTTTTTTGCAGCACAAGAGACATCGTAAGTCCTTGTGATGCAAGTGTGGTTTGCCACATAAGCAATTTTACTGTTGTTAAAACAGATATCAATGCCACAATCGCGCCCCTATTCTTATTAAAAAACTCAAAAATTACACCCAATCCTGTAATTAGCGCACGAATAGGAGCTGCAACTTTATTCATAACCGCTACCGCATTGTCAAAATTATTAGCAAAAATAACAAAATAATCGGCAACCTTAGTAAGGAACGGCTGTAGGCGTTCGGCATACTCAGTCAATTTGTCCCGCATTGTTCCTAAAAACGTACTAAACTTCCCGCCTGCTGTTTGCGCAATCTTTTCACTCATTTGGTAAAATTGTCCGCCTTCAGAAGTGGCACTTCGGAAAGCATCTGTTACCATTTGAGTAGTTATCTTTCCTTTTGCCATTTCGTCTTTTAAGGCTGCAATGGATTTTCCCGTTGTTTTACTGATTTCATTCAGTGGATTAAAACCCTGATTTATCATTTGCAGTAAATCCTGCCCCGTCAATCTTCCTGTAGAGTGCATTTGTGAGAACGCTAATGTCAAACCGTTTAATTTGTTTTTGTCTCCCATGGCAATATCGCCAAGCATGCCAAGATAATCGTTTACCTTTTCCGTTTCAATACCAAAAGCAAGCATTGTTTCGGCACTGTCCGCAAATTGTTCTTTTGAAAACGGAGATTTTTTAGAAAGATTTCCCAACTGTTCTATCAAGGTGTTTCCGCGCTCCAAAGAGCCTGTGAGGGTTTCAAATTTGGCACGGGTTTGCTCCATATCAACGGCAAGGTTTAAAAATGCCCGCCCTTGCCTCAATGTCTGTTGAATACCTATATACCCGGCAGCGAATTTCAACGCCGATTTTCCCAAATTGCCAAATGCGGACTGTGCCTTGTTGGTTTGTGTTTCCAACTGAGCGTTTACGCGGACAATCTGTTCCAAAGGCTTTGAAATCCTGTCTGTGAGCTTATAAATATATTCAACTAAATTCCCCATTGTTTTACTTCCGAATTTTGTTTTTCCAAATTTCTAATGTGCATGAGTTGAGCAATTTTGTCCGCCCATTCGCGGTCGTTGAGAGCCGATGCGTCTTGTTTTAAGTAGTATTGAACGGCGGTATCCCACAGTCCAATCCAATTATTCTCAACTCTCTCTATCGCATCGGCTATAACTTTTTTAAGTTCCCCTCCGCAATATCAAACAACTCACCTACAATCATGGATGCTGCTATTGAAAGTCTGCCATTAGTTCTAAGCAGTTCATCACCGCCAAGCCAGCAGTTCTGCAAACCGATTTCTCCAATATTGACTATTTTCTCCATGTCAATTTCTGTGACATTCTTTTCATCCTTTTTGTCAGCATCTACTTTTATTTTCAACTGACTAAGCGCGTATTTCATCGTCTCGCGGTCAAACTCACGGATATATCCGTAATGCCCCTCAACTTCTATTTCATACACTTCGCCGTATTGCTTTTTCCAAATTTCAATTTGTTCGAGCGTTGCTTTTCCTGCTATTTCTGTCTTTTTTCCCATGATAAATTTAAATTTATTTTAGATTTTAGATTTACGATTGGTTAGAAAATCTAAAATCGTAAATTATTTTTATTGGTTAGGAATTTTCGTTACATTGTAATCAATTTTTACACAAACACATTGCAACGTTACTTCCATATAATTTGCTCCTTGGTCCATACTTTTTTCAAAGCTCGTAATTTCGACATCTTTTATAACATCTACCACGATTGGCAATCCACGTTTTGGCGTGTAACTGTGTACAACCGTAAATGGAGGAATATCTGTCGGGTCTCCGCCCCCTGAAAGAATAATTGCTTCCAATTCGCTTTGCAGACATTTCATTTCGCAGTGATGTGTTACATTCCCTCTTCCGTATGATTGCACTTGTGAGCCTTCTCCATAAATAGGCTGCTTGTCGCGTTCTGTTCCGTAAGTAAAACCTCTGACTCCGGTAACAAAACGTCCGCCCATTAATACTTTATAATCTTCCCATGCGTACTGCTTCATAATCTAATTTTTAAGTGGTTAATAATGGATTGACAAAGCCAATCGTTACTTTAATTTCGCTCAAATATGCCATCGGAACAATACTCAAAGATATTTCCAAAGGCGCGCCCGAAAGCAAATTTTGTTCTGGGTCTATAAAAGCCGAAAAACTTGATATTTCATCTGCCATGTTCCCATTCACCTGATTTTCTATTTTGTTTTTCAGATAACCGCAAACGGCAGCCTCAATGTTTCCACTGGCAGTCATAGGCACATCGTCATCAAGTTCCTCAACATAAACGTTGTAGGCTATTTTCAACACTTTGTCTATAATTCTGTTGCGGGATATAGTATTGAGGTCGTCGGTTGGGAGCGTTGCCGATGGGTCTCCGCTGTAGAAAAATCCTGTCCTTCCGGGAATGGTTCTATATACAATATATCCTTTGTCGTGAAGTGTTCCCAAGTCTCCAACAAGTTCTTTATCTACCTTGCTGCCGTCTGTCAAAAATCCTTCCAAGTTAGTCAGCGCGCCGTCTTTTATACGACTTGCTTTCCGTTGTACGGGAACAGAAGCCAAACGACCTAAAAGTTGCCCTACGGATGCAACGCCATCATTTGCGCTTGCAGACAATACCACAGAGCAACGGTGGTCGTTTCTTTGTTTCAAGTCAGGAACAACATCAGCATCGCCGTCATATCCCAAACCGTCAATGACACATGAGAACGGCATTATTTTTTTCTGATATTCATTTGCCAGCAATTGCGCTGCTATGATGGTCGGAATCACATCTTCGTTCAATCCATCAACAATTTCGTTGCTGGGAGAGTTTCCTCTTGTAACTCCCAAAACGGCAATTTCACCATTTGCACCGTCAATAAGTTTATGGGCAACAGACTGTGTCCCATCTACACTTTCAGACATCAATTCCTCATTATGTAAAAGTATCCAAAGTTTTTTACCCGAACCGCCGTCATCGTAGAACTCTTTTATTTGTTTCCATGCATGAGCATTGCTTCCTGTTTTTTCAATGCCTAATTTTTCGGCATCTGCAAGCGAAAAAATAGAGTAGGGTGTATTTAATACCAATTTTCCAGAAACACCACTTCCAACAAGGAGTATTCCCATAATACCGTCATTAGTGAAAGCAACCTGCCCTAATCCGCTTCTGTTTACTATTATATATACATTTGGTAAACCCATGACTATTGCTTTTTAAAGGTTTTCATTACTAATTCCTGTTGTTCCGCAGAAGCCTTTGCGTGGTCTAAATTCGTAAACCAGCCTTTCCCGGCTTTATATACTTCCTTCAAACCATATCTGTCCATAATTTCTTCTGCCTTTTTTTGGTCAGGGGTTTTCTTTTTGTCTTTTTCCTCCCGTGCTGCCTTTTCTTTGGCTTCTTTTTCTGCCCGTGCTGCTGCCTTTTTTGCTGCAAGTTCTTCGGCTTCTCGTTCTTCTTTCAACGCTGCCAATTCTGCTGCTGCCTGTGCTTCGATTTCTTTTGTTGCTGCCTCTTCGGCTGCTTTTGCTGCTGCTAATGCTTTCGCTTCTTTTTCTGCTGCTATTTCTTCTGGGGTCTTTGTCTGTTTTGCCATTTTTTATTAAAATTTAAATTTAACCTTTTCTATTTTACCTGTTTTTTGTGGAGCGTCATCATGAAATAAGGTTGTTTGAAAATCGGTTTGATAACATACGTATCTCTCACCGTATCCAACTATTGTATCTGATATCCGATTTAACGGATTAAAATTTTCACCTGAATACCCTTGCATATTTTCATATATATTATCAAGATTATCCAATAATTTGATGGTTTCTTCTTCCTGTTCCGCTCCGTTAAATGAATCCGTAACGTGGTCTATGTAGAGACGAATGCTTATTGTGCAATCGCCCAATTGTCCGCCTGTTGATTCCGACCATTGCACCTGTTTGAACTCTACCAAACAGGCAGGCAATGGAATGGGGTAGTTTTTTTGTTTGTTGTCAAACTGCCCTTTTTGCAAATCAACATATTGCAAGTCGGGCATTTTTTCCAACAACCTATCTCTTAACTCCTTATAGACCTCGCTACGAATTTTCATTTTGTTTGTTATTATGCTTTGTCTAAATAAACTAATCCTGAATAACGTTCAGCATCCATTTGGAAATCGGCTTTAAATCTGTGTTGGAATCCAAATTCGTAGGCTCTACCACTTGGATTAGTAGATTTATCCAAATAGAACATTTCCATATTTCCGCCCGCTCTGAACACTTGGTTAGCACAGAAAAACAAGGATGCCGGAACAAGGTCGCTTGATACATCTGCCAGCGTTCCCTGGTCTGCTTTCTCATCTATGGATAAATCCCAAACAATGCCTAATTTTTCGCCCAACGACTTGTGAATTTTAATTCCGTGATATTCCACAAAAGAAGGATTAATTCTACCCGTATGCTGACTATTCATTAACTGAGCCTTCAAGATGTCGTTTTGCAAAACCAAATCCCACCACATATCCGAAGTGAGGACTAAATTCCGTCCGTCAGGGAACTCTTCATTGTCGCAAGCACGAGCCAGTTTTGCAATATCATCCAGTCTAAACATTTTGATACCATCCCTCACATCGCCCGTAGTAGGTAATATAATTTTCTTTCTTCCTGCATTGGTGGGAGCGAAAGTAAAGGCTGCATCTGCATTTTGCTGTTTAATGATAGATTTAGCGGACTTTCTTGTATAATGCTGAACTTTTTCAAACGGCAACGCATGTAAGAAGATATTTCTGATTTTGTAATTCTGAGAATCGTAAACATCCAAATCGGATTTAAATACCGTTTCTTTCGGTTCTACATAATCAATATCCGTTACTCTGTTTTTGTAAACGGCAGGGTCTGCACCCGCTTCGGGAAAGACTAAGGTTTGCCCATGTTCCACAAAAGCACTTAAATCTTCCGCCTCATTCAACCACGTGTCAATCTGTTCGTACTCCTCTTTTAAAGAGGTTAAAAATACTATCTTTTGCGTATCCAACGTAACAGCTGGAGCTGCCATTGCCAATACGCCAAACTCTGAAATATGGCGGGACACGCTCGCATTTCCACCACACATAATCTCTGCCGTTGCTACTATTGCAACAGCTACTAACGTCAATAATCCAATTATTCGTCTCATTTCTTAAATATTTTATTCGTTATTTACTTAAATTTACTTACTTTTTTTTGGGTTATAAACCAAATTACTTGCATCTGCCTGTAAGGCAAAATCAGCCTCCAATTGTTTGTACTTTTCGGGTTCATTTTCCCGCATTGCATCCAACGCCTTTGGGTCTTTTCTGAAATAATCATAAAAAGTCCAGTCATCATGTTTACTTTTAGGGGATTTTCCTTGTTCGGAATTGAGGTTTAATTTCCTCAATTCATTAGCAAGTTTTTTGCCCTCTTCTTCTTTTTCTTTTCCATCCGGCATTTCCTCTTCTTTTTTGGCTGGCGTTCTCGCATCCAGCATTTTTTCAACCGTATCGTAATCTTGCAATGCAAGTTTTTTGAGAGACTCAACCTCTCCATCCGCAACTACACCGCGTTGAACGTGCAGTTTTACCAAATTTGCAACGTTTTTTTCATTCGCTGCATCTAATTTCTTTTGCAAATCTTCCTCAGAAGATTTATCTTTTTCGTCTTTGTTCATTTGATTTTCTTTTTTATTATCTAATACATTTAATTTATAATCGCCACCCTCAGGGGTGCATAATTTCACTGCGTTTTTTTGTCCAGGAACAGTAACTATACTGATTTCCCATAATTCACTTTTTATTAGAGTTGGATATCGCTGACCGGCAACAAGCATATTTAACTGTTCACTTTCTTCTATTGGAACAACACTTATGCTAACAGCATTCATAAAACCATCTTTATACTTCCAATATAATGTAACCGCCAGTTCGTCGTTTTTATCAAATTCCAACGTGCCTAAAAATTTTTCACCCTCTACACGTAAATTTTTCCATCTCCCAACAGGAATACTTTTCATATTATGCTCAGTGATACAGACAGGATTCTTTAAAAAACCCTCCATGTCTATTCCTTCAACAAGCAGCCTCCATCCTTTGCGGTTCAAGGTATTGTCGCAAATGATAAAATCCTGTTCTAATATTTCGGGCAGCGCCCTCTTTTCCTTTGCCATTTTCTCTGTCGTTTTTAAGTACAAAAAATAAAAGTGCTGCAAAGATAACACGCAAAATTTCATGTTTTAAATTTTATACCAAGCGTTGGTATAACTATACCTATTCTTGGTATAAAATACAAAACAAATATATATAAAAAATACCTTTGCATTATGGCAAGATACACAAAGGAGAAAACGGATAAAAAGAGGTCGCAGGCAAAAGACATGTACGTAAAAATGTTTGATTTGGAAACAATATCAGACATACTGGGCGTTTCTATTAAGACATTAAAACGTTGGGAAAAAGAGGAGGATTTTGAACAAGCAAGAAAATCCAGTTATATATCATTGCAGGAAATACGCAATACTATTTTAGAAAGTTTTGCAGACCTAAGAGACGGAAAAACACCTAAAATAAAACCAGACGAAGCCGCTAAATATGCCAGCGCCTTTGAAAAACTATCCGACAAAAAGAAAATGTTATCCTATATGTATAGCAACTACGAACTGCTTACCGATGAACTGATAAAAGATGTTCAAAACGGAAAAAATAAAAAGGAAAAAGAGGCTGCCTTATTGGTACTGATAGCCGTGAGAAATAAAACAGATATTATTTTGACAAATACAACCGCAGAGGCTTTAAACGATAATTAAACAGTATTTTAATATGATTAAAAAATATATACAAGGGCTAATAGCAGAGTGGAAACAAATTATTTCCTTTTTTAAAAAGGCATATACGGTGCTTGTTTTCCGGTACATTAAATGGAAGGCTAATGAGCTGAGTGAAAATTACGGTTGCCAAATATTTGTCATCAAATGCAGAGGCAGGGCAAAAATGATTACCAAAGAACAATTTAAATCCATGAGACAAAGAGGCATCTTTCCAAAGAATTTCACAGCATTGGAATTAAAAAAGATTTGCCTGTATTACACGTCAAATAAGCAAATCAACAAATAAGCAAATCACCAAATAAAATGACCAAAAAAGAATATAAAGAACTGCTTGAACGTTACAAATTGCGCTCACGGGAAATCAACAAGGCAACCATTGAAACCTTAATTGAAGAAAGCCCCGAAGCACAAGAGGCACGTGTGAAATACTTGCTTAAACCTGAAAATTACGGGCAGCTTTTTAGTTACTATTTTGGAAAGGATACTCCCATTCCTTTGGCGGAAAGTGCCTGTGCGTGGTATCATACGGCTATATATAAAGAACTTTTTCATAAGCAGTTCATTACTCTTTTCAATACTATATTCAGAGGCGGGGCAAAGTCCACACATGCCAATTTAGGATACCCGTTTGCACTGAAAGAAAACGGCTTGGCAAAGTTCTTTTTGATAATCGGCACAAATGAAACTATGGCGTGTCAATTATTGCAGGATTTACAGGTTCAGTTTGAGGCAAACAACAGAATAATACGGGATTTTGGCATTCAAAAAAGTTACGGAAACTGGGCGGACGGGCAGTTTGAGACACAAGATAGGTGTACGTTTATGTCTTTGGGTATAGACCAACCGTTTCGTGGATTGAGAGCAAACGGAGTGCGTTTGGAATATGTCTCTGTAGATGACATAGAAGATAAAAAACGGTCTATGAATCCGCGCCTTGTGGATGAGTATGTTCAGAAGATAACAGGGGATGTGCAAGGGGCGTTTTCTATTCACAGCGAGCGAACAGTAGTAAACAACAACTATTTCACCGAAAACGGTTTTATTGAAAAATTGGCAAAAAAGAAAGGCGTTGACCTCAGAAAAATAGATACAAAGACAAACCAAATTATCAGGAAAAAATTCGCCACTTTGTATCTTATAAATTTGACAGACAAGTATTATAACCAAATAAATGAGGAAAACACAAGCGATTGGACTCCGTCATGGATAGAACGATATACCCACAATGATTGCCTTAGAAAAAAAGAGCAATACGAAAACGACAAGGAAACCCTCAGTGGTGAGTTTTACAACACTCCCATCAATGCCGGAAAACGTATAAAAGAGGGTATGATAAAAATGGTTGAACCGCTACCCTTAAAAGACTATGAACTGATTGCTGAAAATTGGGATTTAGCCTATTCAAGCGAGGCATGCCACAAGGCAAAAGCCACAGCAGGAGTAAAAAACATGCAAATAGTGGTAACGGATGTGTTCTGCAGACAAACAGACATCAGCGTTGCACTTGAATATCATTACCGAAAGGCAAAGGAAGTGCTGAAAGAAAACAGTGCTTTAATGTC
>WQSU01000019.1 GCA_009787675.1 Lentimicrobiaceae bacterium | reverse complement strand
ACAAAAACATTAAAACTTTCGGAAAATATGATCCACAGTCGTATTAATGCCGTAAAATTCTACTTTGAACAAGTATTACACCGCGAAAAGGTTTTTTTTGATGAAATTCCCCGCCCTAAAAAGAAATCTTCTTTGCCTAAGGTGATTAGCAAAAACGATATTGTCAAACTTTTTGCTCAAGTGAAAAATCGTAAACATTCGCTTATGCTGAAATTGTGTTATGGTATGGGTTTACGAGTCAGCGAAATACGGTAGGAATTCATGGGCTGCGGCACAGCTACGCCACCCATTTGTTTGAGTGTGGAACGGATATGGTATTTATACAAAAACTGTTAGGGCATAAGGATATCAAAACTACCGAAATTTATGCTAAAGTGAGTAACCGTCAATTGAGAAATGTTAAAAGTCCTTTAGACGATTTGGATATATAAAATTTATATTCATAGCCGCATCAAAATTTTTAGGAGTACCCTCACCTGCATTGCCAGATTATCAGTATTAAATAAGAATTACAATTTAGGCAACATTTCATACACTAACTGCACCATTTTAGGACCCGCCACATTAGCCGCTTGAAGCACCTCTTCATGCGATACTTTTTCCACTTGCCCTACAATGCCGAGATCTGTAATCACCGATAAACCAAAAACTTCTATACCGCGGTGGCGCGCTACAATCGTTTCGGGAACGGTGGACATGCCTACTGCATCTCCACCCATAATGGCAAACATACGATATTCAGCGGGAGTCTCAAAACAGGGACCAGTAACGCCCACATAAACACCGTTTTGTACGTGAATATCAAGTTTTTTTGCGCATTCAAACGCTATTTTTAACATTTTTTTAGAGTAGGCTTCGCTCATATCTAAAAAACGGGGTCCCACGGTATCGTCATTTGGTCCGAGTAATGGATTGGTAGGGAACAGGTTAATATGATCTCGAATCAACATAATATCGCCCACTTTAAAGGTAGGATTCATTCCGCCTGCTGCGTTTGATACTATTAATTTATTAATTCCCAGCTGTTTCATTACTTGAATGGGAAATGTTACTTCCTGCATAGTGTACCCTTCGTAAAAATGAAAACGACCATTGCAAACGATCACGTCCACGCCATTCATTTTTCCAAAAATTAAAGCGCCGAGATGTCCTTTTACTGTGGATACTGGAAAATGAGGAATGGTATGATAAGGAATCTCTTCTTCAACATCCAAGTGTTGTACCAAACCGCCCAAACCGGAACCTAAAATAATGCCGATTTGTGGTTTATTTTTCATTTTTGATGCTAAAAAATGCCCTGTTTCTTCTATTTTTTTCATTGTTTATGATTTTTTGATTGTTTTTCTTGGAAAAGTTGCAGGAACGTAATTATTTTTTTATCCTACAACAATGTTAATAATTTTCTTCGGCACAATAATCACTTTTTTTACGGACACACCCTCTATCCATTTTTTGGATTCTTCTAATAAAAGAACCTCTGATTCAATATCTTTCACGGATTTATCTAATGGAAATTCTTTAAAAAAACGAGTTTTTCCGTTAAAAGATACCGGATAATTGAAGCTGTTTTCTACCAAATATTCCGGATTGAAGGCAGGATAAGTTGCGGTAACTATTGAGTTTTTATTGCCTAAATTATACCATAACTCTTCGCAAATGTGTGGCGCATACGCTGACAGCAAAATGGTGAGAGGCTCTAATATTTTGCGTTTATTGCATTTGGTTTCAGCTAATTCGTTCACGCAAATCATAAAGGCACTTACGGCAGTATTGAATGAGAATCGCTCATTATCACTTTCAATTTTTTGGATGGTGCGGTGTAAGATTTTGTACTCATCCGGCGTAGGTTCGGCATCGTTTACATTCCATTGGTTGTTGGCATCGTGAAATAAGCGCCAAAATTTGCGGATGAAACGAGATACCCCCTCAATGCCATTGGTATCCCAAGGTTTTGCCAACTCAAGGGGTCCCAAAAACATTTCATACATGCGTAACGTGTCTGCACCATATTTTTCTACCAAATCGTCAGGATTTTGTACATTATATTTCGATTTTGACATTTTTTCGACTTCCCAACCACAAATATATTTGCCGTTTTCCAAAATAAAATCGGCATTGGCAAAATCGGGCGACCATTGTTTAAACAGCTCAATATCCAACACATCGTTATGCACGATATTGATATCCACATGAATGGGCGTAACTTCGTAATTCTCTTTTAATCCGAAAGATACAAACGTATTGGCGCCTTGAATGCGATACACAAAATTGGATCTTCCCTGAATCATACCTTGATTGATTAACTTTTGAAATGGTTCATCTTTACACACCAAACCGATGTCATACAAGAATTTATTCCAAAAACGGGCATAAACCAAATGTCCTGTAGCATGCTCAGAACCACCTACATATAAATCAACATTTTGCCAATATTGATTGGTTTCTTTTGAAAAATATTCATTGTTGTTATGAGGATCCACGTAGCGCAAATAGTAGCCGCTTGAACCGGCAAAACCGGGCATGGTACTGCATTCTAACTTAAGACCTTCAGTTGTTTGCCAATTTTGCGCACGCGCCAAAGGCGGCTCACCGATTTCGGTGGGCAAATATTTATCCACTTCGGGGAGCAATAGTGGCAATTCGTTTTCCGGCAGCAAATAGGGAATTCCATTTTTGAAATAAACCGGAAATGGTTCACCCCAATAGCGTTGCCGACTAAAAATGGCATCGCGTAAACGGTAATTTATTGTTCCATAGCCTATGCCCAGCTCCACAATTTTTTCAATTACTGCTTTGGCGCCCTCTTTGGCGTTCATATTGGTAATAAAGCCGGAATTGACGCAAATGCCCTCTTTGGTTTCGTAGGCTTCTTCAGCAATATTGCCACCACTAATCACCTCTTTGATAGGCAATTTGAAGTGTTTTGCGAAAGCATAGTCACGGCTGTCGTGTGCGGGCACTGCCATGATGGCGCCGGTGCCGTAGCCTGCCAACACATATTCAGCAACATACACGGGAATCTCCTCACCGGTAAACGGATTTACTGCGTAAGCACCTGTAAATACGCCTGATACTTTTTTTACATCGCCGGCGCGTTCCAACTCGGAGCGATTTTTCGCCTTGAACACATACGCCGCTACTTCTTGCCTTTGTTCAGGCGTTGTTATTTCATTAATCAACTCATGTTCAGGGCAAAGGACCATAAAAGTAACCCCAAAAATGGTATCCGGACGTGTAGTGAAAATGCCGATATTAAATTCTAAATTTTTAATTTTAAATTCCACTGCTGCCCCTTCACTTTTGCCGATCCAGTTTTTTTGGATCTCTTTTAGCGATTCACTCCAGTCTATGGTGTTGAGTCCCTGCAACAAACGTTCGGCGTAAGCGGAGACGCGCAAAATCCACTGTTTCATCAATTTGCGTTCAACGGGGAAACCGCCGCGCACAGAAACGCCGTTTACCACCTCGTCGTTGGCAAGCACCGTTCCTAATTTAGGGCACCAGTTTACCCATGTGTCTGCCAAATATGCCAACCTGTAATTCAACAAGATAACTTGTTTTTCTTCATTGGTTTTGGCGTTCCATTCATCGGCAGTGAACGACAGTTCTATGGTGGCTGCCGGACGGATGCGTGCGGTGCCCTCTATGGCAAACACTTCTTCCAATTCGGAGATGGGACGCGCCTGTTGCGCATCTAAACAATAATAGTGGTTAAACAGTTGGATAAAAGTCCATTGTGTCCATTTATAATATTCAGGGTCGCAAGTACAAACTTCGCGACTCCAATCGAAAGAAAAGCCAATTTTGTCCAATTGTTCCCGATAACGTGCTATGTTTTGCGTAGTTGTAATGGCAGGATGTTGTCCTGTTTGGATGGCATACTGTTCTGCGGGTAGCCCAAACGCATCGTAGCCCATGGGGTGCAGCACGTTATATCCTTTTTGTCGTTTGTATCGTGCATAAATGTCGGAGGCGATGTAGCCAAGCGGGTGTCCTACGTGCAGCCCAGCGCCTGAGGGATACGGAAACATATCAAGCACATAATATTTTGGTTTTGAGCGATCTATATCTGTTTTATACACATTATTTTCGCGCCAGAACTGCTGCCACTTTTTTTCAATTTCTCTAAAATTATAATCCATGTTAAAATATTGTAGTTGGGATGGTTAATGAAGCGGCGAAATTAGAATAATTTTTAAGGTGAAAGTAGTAGCAAAAAAATCATATATTCGCCGCTTTAAAAATGACGATAAACTTAAAAATGCAATTTTATGGCTTTAAACATTGACAATTCCAATTTTGATACGCTTGTAACTGGCGATAAATTAGTAGTTATTGACTTCTGGGCGCAATGGTGCGGACCCTGCAGAGCGCTGACCCCCGTTATTGAAGAAGTGGCGGCAGAATATGAAGGAAAAGCAGTTATTGGTAAATGCGACACCGACGCAAACAACGAAATTGCCATGCAATTTGGCGTGCGCAACATCCCCATGCTCGTATTCTTAAAAAACGGCGAAGTAAAAGACGTGCACGTTGGACTGATTAAAAAGCCCGACTTGGTAGCGAAAATAGAAAGCCTTCTTTAGTAGATAAATAATTCATATAAATTCATTATTCACTTAAAATTAAATATTTATGTTTAAAAATCAACCAAAAGGGTTATTAGGAGCGGCGTTGGCAAATATGGGCGAACGCTTCGGGTTTTACATTATGATGGCAGTATTAACCCTGTTCATCGCAGCAAAATTCGGCTTGTCTGAAACACAGACAGGATTTGTGTATTCTATTTTTTATGCTTCTATTTATGCTTTGGCATTAGTTGGAGGTATTATTGCCGATAGAACACACAAGTACAAGGCTACGATTATGACAGGCTTAATCTGTATGGCTATCGGTTATTTTATTATTGCAATACCGACGCCTACCCCCATTACTCATTACTTTTATTTAGCGATAACCTTTTTTGGTTTGCTTGTAATTGCATTTGGTAATGGTTTGTTTAAAGGCAATCTTCAAGCTATTGTGGGACAAATGTATGATAATCCACAATATGCTCCAAAAAGAGACTCCGGTTTTCAAATTTTTTATATGTTTATTAACATCGGTGGGTTTTTTGCCCCTTTTGTAGCTGTAGGGATGAGAAACTGGTGGTTAACCCATAACCACTTCGATTATAACGCGGGCTTGCCTGCTTTGTGCCACGAATATATAAAACAGGGCACAACAATGAACCCTACGGAGTTGGCAAAACTTCAACAATACGCTGATTCAGCTGTATTAAATGGCACTGGCGCTAATTTGGATACTTTTTGTGCTAGTTATTTAGATGTATTCAGTAGGGGTTTTCAGTATGCTTTTATGGCGGCTATTGTAATGATGATTGTTTCATTTATTATCTTCATATATAATAAAAACAAACTTCCAGATCCTGCGGCTAAAAAAGTTGTGGCACAAAATGATGATAAATCTGTAAAACAAGATATTACCATGACTGCTACTGAAATCAGACAACGTATTTATGCTTTGTTTGCTGTACTTGGTGTTGTAATATTTTTCTGGTTCTCTTTCCATCAAAACGGATATTCATTAACTTATTTTGCTCGCGATTATGTTAATTTGGATGTCATCAAATTTGATATTGGATTTACCACCATTAAAGGAGCTGAGATTTTCCAATCTATTAATCCTTTCTTTGTGGTTGTTTTGACGCCGGTTGTTATGTGGTTATTCGGAAGGATGCGCCAACAGGGAAAAGAGCCTTCTACTCCCAAGAAAATTGCAATTGGTATGGGAATTGCAGCAATCGCATACCTGTTTATTTTGATTGTATCAGCATTTCTCCCAGCAAAAGAAGCATTATCCTCAATGAGCGCCGACGAAATTAGTATAATGAAAGTTACCCCTTGGGTAATGGTAGGTTTGTACTTCTTCCTCACAGTTGCTGAATTATTTATTTCTCCATTAGGATTATCTTTTGTGTCTAAAGTTGCACCACCACACATGCAGGGGCTTTGTCAAGGATTTTGGCTTGCCGCAACCGGCATAGGTAATTTTATACTATTCATTGGTGGCATATTGTACACTTATGTTCCGCTTTGGGCTTGCTGGCTTGTTTTTGCTGCTGCCTGCGCCATCTCCATGATTGTGATGCTCGGTATGGTTAAATGGCTCGAAAAAATAGCCAAATAAAAACCTGTCTTTAATAATAAAAAAAGGCTGCTCATTAGGGCAGCCTTTTTTTATGAATCACTAAACACTATTCCTGGCTTTTACACTTTTGAAAAGTAAGATTTTTACATTCTATACATTACGCATTTGATTTTCCTGAAGGCATTAAATGGTATTTTCATACCCATTTTTAATTTTTGACATATTTTGCATCTTTAAACGTTCCGATTTTTTTGATTTTATCTTGCTTTAGCATTTGAGAAACCACCACTTCGATGGTAGTTGCCGAAACATCTGGCAAAATATAATTGATTTCCCGTTTGCCAAGTGGGAGTAAACTATTAAGTATGGTTTGCTCAATACGCTCACGTTTGGAAATATTTTTTGAATTAATAACCGCAAAACGCTTGTCAAGTTCTTTATAGCAAACAAGTAACGTGAAAACAAAATTTTCTATAAATGGCAGATAATCATTTATATTGTCTTCCCAATTTTCTGAAGATTTCCGTAGTGCCTCGTAGTAATTTTTTTTGTTTTTGTTAATCTGTTCTTCAAAAGAAATATATTTTCCCGCATCAAAACCCGTTTTGTATAAGAGCAATAAAGAAAGTAACCGCGACATTCTTCCGTTTCCATCAGAAAATGGATGAATACACAAAAAATCAAGAATAAAACACGGAATTAAAAGCAGTTTGTTAATTCCGCTATCGCTGCCGGCATCCATAAACGCATAAATAAGTTGCTGCATAGCCGCTGGTGTTTCAGAGGCTTTGGTGGGAATAAACCGTATTTTCCGGTTGCCATCATGGTCTATTTCCAAAATTACATTGTCGGAAGTTTTATATGCGCCCCCGCTTGTTTCGGTAAAAGAAAGCATGACGGAATGAAGATTTAAAATAGTTTGTTCGTTAAGCGTGATCGTTGAAAAATCGTTGTGAATAGCGCTCAATGCATCGCGATAGCCCGCAATCTCCTGTTCATTGTGGTTGAGTGGTGCAGACGAATGATTAACAATTTCCTCAATGCGCTTGTCGGTGGTAACGATATTTTCAATGGCATTCGACCCTTTGACCGACTGTACTTTGGCAATGTTTTCTAATTTAGTAAAAATCTTCGGGAAATCATATTTGCGAACTTGCTCCAATACTTTTAACTCTGCAATATTGTTAGTAATGCCAAGTAAATTTGCCGGTAAGAGCGAGTTTTTTAAAAATGAATAATCAAATTTTCTCATGTATTTTTATTTTTTCTGCATATAAAAGTGAAAATAATATGCAGTAATTTTACATGACAAACGAATTTACTGCATATTTTATTGTATAAAATGTGCAGTATTTAGTTTGTTAATTGTTTTAGCTATTCTATCCACTTTAGTTTGTTCTGTTTTAGCGGAATATATCCACTTTACATAAGAGTGTTGTTCTCTCTCATTGAGCGAGTTAAAAGAATGCCATGCTTGGGCGTCGTCTTGCAGGCACGACAGCAGTTCTTCAGGAATTTCCAACGGCTCATTATCGGGGTATAAAACGACGTGAACATAGTCGCCCGCCTGTTTTTTAATTTTCTTTCTAATTTCAGCCTTAACCGCCAGCATTAATGAACCTTTTCCTGATGGCATTAAGTGGTATTTGCTGATTTCATATCCGTCAATACTACCTTTTACTTTCACCCAACTGAAAGGGGCGTTTTTGTCGGGCAGAATTTCCGGAATTTCCGTAAAGGTCCAACCCATTTTGCAGGGAAATTTTTCAAGCAAATAGACTTTATCTACTAATGGGGTTTCGTTCATAATACTTTATTTGGTAGGTTGATCACTTGTTGTACAATTCATCTTCAATCACTTTTTCGCGCCTTCGCACCTTCTTGCCTTTACATTAATTTCCCAACAAACCTCTCAACCGCCTCATTCTCAATTCGTTCAACGGATGTTGTTGTTTTAACTATTCTTTTGATAATAAAACGTTCAAAGAAATTCATTAATTCAAACAAAAAGGCGCCACCTAAAAAGCCAGTGGCGGCAGCTTGTTTTCGTAATGCTTCCGAATAGGCATTGCTCAATTCTTGTTCTTGCTTGTTTTTATCAGGATCCATTCCGCAAACAAACAAGCCTGTTTTCTTCTGCAATAAAATCGATTCATGGGTTTGGCAAAAAACTTTCATTTTTTTGGAGGCTTGTCCCGCATAAATGGGTGTGCCGAGAATCACCGTATCGAAGTTGCTAATGTCGGGCTGGGCGTTTTTATTCAAAGAACATAGTGTTACTTCGTGCGTTTCTTTTAATTTTTCGGCAATGGCAATGGCAACTTTTTCGGTTGTGCCGTGTTTTGAGGTGTAGATAATAATGGTTTTCATACTATAATTTTGATCATTCATTTCAATCAAACAGGGAAGGCGTGCGCTGGTAATTTTTGTTAATCGCATAATTGGGTCTTCCTTCACTTTTTCTGACAATAAAAGCCTTACGTTCCAACTTATTGATTTCAGTACGTACTTTTCTCTTAAAGTTACCAAATTCTTTCAGATCAATTTGTGGGGATGTTTGAGATTGAACATACAAAAAATTTCCTATTAAATTAGCGCTTATTTCTGTAACCATACTGTATTCACTATGCAAATAAATGGCTTGTAAAATTTTTTTTAAAGTTAAAGACAAAGTATCATATTCTCCACCAAAAATCATTCTTAATTCTGCTGTAAAATCTTCTTTTTTTAGTATAGAATCCACTCCAAATAATTGTATTTCAGGAGTGCTTTGAGGCAAAAGCTTTATTAAATTCCACGAGCACAGATCATTAATCACATCAAAATGGTTGTTGTCAGGCGAAAGATTGACCGTATATTTCTCAACAGCATTTAATTTTTCTGATTTATAGATATAAGCAAGTACTGTTTGTTGAGCTTCGGTTAAATCAATACCATTGGTCTTTTTTTTAATATATTTATCAAAAATTTTCAGCCAATTGGCAGTTTTCCCGTCCAATACTTTTCCTTTAGGGATAAATAAGCCTATTTCATCCTTACTATAAATTCTATAGTAGGGGATATCAATTTGATTGTTAAGCGCAAAATTTGTAAGTGTTGCCATACCTATGCCTCTGCCTTCCCACCGTTTATAAACTTTTAAGACATCTGCAAGATTTGCATTTTGAGCCTTAGGGATGGGTATAATTCTTCGTAACTTGAGAGTGCCTTCGTCTTTTAAAATTTGTTCCTGTCTGAATCGTCCCGGATTTCTGATTTCTATAAATTCATTGTTTTTAATTCTCAAAAAAGCACATCTATTTATAGTATAATCTCTATGTGCCAAGGCATTATTAATGGTTTCACGAATCACCTCTTCAGGATAATCATAGATGGCAGAGCCTCCATATTGCACGCTAACGCCCACGTTAATTTTACTAAAAGCAAAAGTCCAGGCGCTTTCCATCAAAGGGATGATGTTATCTTTGTACAATTTTTGATCATCTGCAAGACTTTTTACTTTTTCAAGCATTTCAAAATAGGCATCCAATTCGCATTTTCCACCTAAGTGATCAAATATGTTTTTCCCGCAAACTAACATTCCCAATAAAGTTGGGGTATTATTACGAATAAATTTTTTTCTGTTTAAAAAAGAGAGAGCAGAAGGGATATCAGACTTTAATGTTTCTAATTTTTTATCAGCATTAAGTCTTATGATAAAATCGTTTAACTGATCAACATCCAAATCATCTAAGGTAGTTTCCGGAACCAAATTCAATTCAACGGCACTACGCAACTCATCTATTAATTCGTCCTGTTTTTGAATTTTTTCATCATTTATTCTATGGTCTCCTGATAATTGACGTTCATAGGCAGAACTTTTATAGTAAACAAATTTTTTATCCTCAGGCAGGTTCTCAACAAAAACCAAACACACATTTCCGTCAAGAAATGGTTTGATTTCTACTAATTTATTGCTGATAAAATCAGATAAATCTACGGAGGCGCCTGATTTATCGGTAAATAAATTTGAAAAATTTTTAATTTTATCTTCAATACTTTGTGTAAGAGAAAAACCTGTAAACTTAAAACATTTGTTTTTTGTATCTTCTTTTATTCCAATAATAATAATACCACCTTTCGTATTCAGGAAGGCGCAAATTGTTTTATACAACTCTTGCCAATCCTCTCCTCCTGACAAATCTTTTAACTCTAACTCTCCTGTTTCAACAGGAGAATAAACGTTGCTCTTAATAGACTTTTCCAGATTTGCTAATATTTTATCAATGGCTCTCATACAAAATTTTTATGAACAATTTTGAAGAATGCGCAAAGAAACATAAAATTTTAAATTCTTTAGAAAAACACTTTTTTCTATTTTTGCCGCCATTATTTACCTGCCCTATTGTGTAACGGTAGCACAGCAGATTCTGGTTCTGTATGTCTGGGTTCGAATCCTAGTGGGGCAACAAAAATGGCGAAAGCCTGTCTCCCCATCGTTAAATTTGTTAAGACAAGATGCTGTCAGTCTCCCATGTTTCATATCGCTATCAAAATGACTTAGTGTTAGACAAGGTTTCTTTTGAATTGGAAAAAGGAGACTATTGCGCTATTATCGGACCCAACGGTTCGGGAAAAACCACCTTGCTGAATCTTATTTCCGGCGCATTGAAAAAACAAGAGGGCAATCTTCAAATTCTCAACAAAAACATTGAAGATTACCCTGTTAAAGATTTGGCAAAACAAATTTCCGTAGTGCCGCAACGCAGTGAGCCGGTGTATCATTTTTCAGTATTTGATATGGTCATGTTTGGAAGACATCCGTACCAAACGCGATGGAATTATTATAATCCTGATGATGAAGCTATTGTGGTGGATGCGCTTAAAAAAACCAACCTGCTTTCATTAAAAGCGAGAATGACCTCTCAATTAAGCGGCGGCGAGTTTCAGCGCACACTCATCGCCCGCGCCATCGCCCAGCAAGCACCACTCATGCTGCTCGACGAGCCGCTGGCAAACTTGGATATTCCACACCAGTTTGAAATATTGGAAATCTTGTCGGAGCTGAACCGCACCAAGCAAACCACTGTGTTAATGGTCATTCATGACCTCTCGTTGGCAATGCAGGCAATCCCTAAGAGTCTGCTGCTCAAAAACGGACGTCTTACCTATATGGGTGATACACGAAATATTTGCAAGCAAAATCTGGTTTTCGACCTTTTTGATTTGGATGAAAGTTATGAAGTGAATGATGTGGGTAATGTGAGGAAGAAAAATGCTTAATATTGTGATGGCAAATTGTCTGTCATTCTGTGTTTATTCTTTTTGAACAATTACAAGTAAGCAAATGATTGTGGTGCGTAGGCAATATCATAATCCGTCAATAGTTTAGGATTTTGAAATTTGCATATTTTACCAACCTGAATTGCAAATGCCATTTCTTTGTCAGCAAAATAATCATCGTAGAAATCTTTGTTAATACCTGCAAATTGTTGAGTTAATTGCCATAATAATTCAACTTCTTTATGTAAAATATTTTCTATTTCAAACTCTCCAATTACTTGTTGTACAGGTGAAGACGCATAAACGACAACTGTTTTTATGCCATCTCGTTTAAAAATACTTTTACGAAATTCATATTTTTTTGTTCCATCAAATATTTTATTTGCAAATTCCGGCTTAATCGACAATAAAACTCTCATCGCTTTTTGTTTCTTTTAATATTATATTAAATTGTTCTTTTGTAATTTGTTTAAATCCTCTCGGAGCATCATTTATTCCGTTTAGTACTTGAAAATCAATCAATTCTTTCATATTTATTCTATGTGGGAAAGAATAAATATATAAAAATCTAACTGCAAATGGTTTAACAGGAGAGTATTGCCACATCTCACGGAGTTGATTTTCTGGAAACACACTGCTTTTTCTGCAATACAAAACAAAATCATCTTCATTCCTAAAATCATATTTGATTTCTTGAACAATTCCAATCGTAGAAACTACACTTTTATAATAACCTCCCGTTCTATAAAAAACAAGAATGTCGCCTTTTTGAGGGTGTGGCTCTAACGCTCGCGAAACATAAACTTTGTTTATACCGTTTCTGTGCGGAAAATCTTCTATAAATTCGACGGGCGATTCTGTATTAAGAATTGAATCGGGCAACAATTCCGTATGATAGTCAGGGTATATTGGTACGATATAACAATTCGTATCACGAGGAATAAAGGGATAGCATTGTTTTAGATTGGTTTTATCCGTTTTTCTACTAAAATCTCTAACATAAACTAATTCCTCATTTTTCTTACCCCACAATACAAATCCCCATTGTTCGAGCATGTCAATCAATCTTTTTTGTTCGTCTCGTTTGTCAAAGATGGTAACATAAATTTCATCTACTTTATTTTTGAGTGCATTGTCAAAAATGATTTTCATAAATCGTTCTCCTAAACGAAAACCATTATTGATAACTTTAAACGTTCCTATTTTCAATCGTTTTTTTAGTGCAAAAGTGGGTGTAATATCTGTATAGTTTTCTCCTTTTTCCTCGACTTTTAAATATAAAAAAGATAAAAGCAAACCGTTATTTGCGTTTATAGTTATGTACGCTTCATCATCAAATTTCTTAATAAACCATTTGTCAAAACCGGCATAATCCTCTTTTAAACTATCAAAAAAACCATCAGCAAGATTGATTCTCCCAAATTTTAGTTTTTGAACATTTAGGACTTTATAATTTACCAATTCGGGGTGTTCTGCAAATGTTTTTTCAAGAAAAGAGTCTATTGTGAATACTTTCTCCTCAATTCCCAACGCTACAGCCTTTTTATGAATTTTTTTGTCTTCTGTAACGAGAATATCGACACGACCGACAAAGACTTCATTCAAAAGTAACGTGTCGTTTTTATCATTTTCATTAACATCTATTTCGTCTGAAACGGATTTGACTTCTGTTTGTAAAGGAGACGGGATTTCTATTCGCTCGTAACTGTCTAACTTTATTTGAAAAGTTTCTACGGTTTGCTGATTTTGATACTTTTCAATCTCAGCGATAGAAAGGGAGTGAACGCATTTTGTGTATTTTGCTCGTTCCAGCCAACGATATAAAATACCAATATCCTGGTTTATAATCTTTGAGGCTTCTCTGTGAATGATAATATTTGTATCAAGTAATGCTTTCATACTTAATTATATAAATGGGTTTTGAAATAACGCTTTGATAACCATTTTTATTGCTGCTATCGTGGCAATAACACCATTTCGACATTGTTGTCTGTTGCTTGCCAATAACATTTACATACCCTTCATCTTCAATTCTATTTTCAATATTTCGTAAAATTCTTGCCACGGTTTTGTGTGTAATTCAGTGTTTTTATTGGAGATATTAAGAAAAGTATTTGAAGTATAAAAAATATCCGCTGCTTGAACTTCATCTATGTTTTTTTGTGCTTACGACTTCCATTGATTGAACATTTTAAGGTAAACTTTCATTACTTCATTCCTCCATTTTGATAACAAACTTCATAAATATCGTGCACAGCCCAAATGTCGTTGTCTGTATGTAATGCCCACCAATACTCGTTTAAATAATCTAAGCCTCCATATTTTTTTAAATAAAAATAAGCCTCTTGATAATTCATTTTGTACGACTCAGCAAATCTTGGAACAATAAAACTGATAAAACTGATTTTATCCGTTGTCTCCTTACTTAATTGAAGTGAAGTATCCATGTGAGTTTTTTGCTGTTCAATTTTTAGTGTTTAACTATTTTTTTCTAAATAAAAGAATATCAATATTATAAATGATTCTCCCTAAAGCGCTTCAGCCTTTCTTCCAATACCGGCATTTGCTCCATCTTGATGAGCGACACACAAGCGCGGAGTCCCTCAGTGCGCTCGCTACCTGTGATGGCAAGCGAAATGGCGCTAATGCCGTAGTAAAGAAACTCTTTCAACAATGCCTCACCGCTGAGCCCCGGATAACTTACCGTAAAATAAAAACCATCGGCAAGCGGAAGCTCTTCATCTTTGTCATAAACTATTTTAAAGCCGTTTTCTAAAAACATCCGTTTCATGATTTGGGCTTTTTCGGCATAAATTTTAACATCCTCTAAAAAATTGTATGTACCATCGTTGCAAGCTTTTAAGATGGCAGCCAAACCGTATTGCGCGGAGTGCGACGTGCCGGAACTGATGGCATATACCGTGCCGTAAATAATGGCGCGACCCAATTTAGGAGTGCCAAAGTAGGGAATCAAATACGGAAACTCTTTGTTGTACAAATGGTCGGAAAGTACCAGCAACCCAATTCTTTCTCCCGCATAACTAAATGATTTAGAACTGGAAATCAACAGGGCGTAGTTTTCAGTGTATTTTCCAACGGTGGGTTGGAACGGAGGCACGCCCGGACGCGAAATGTCCCTGCGAAAATCCATCCCAAAATAGGCTAAATCTTCAAAAACGCACACGTCATATTGCGTAGCCAACTCTCCAATAACCTGTAACTCTTTTTCTGTGAAACAGATCCACGACGGATTGTTGGGATTGGAGTAAATGATAGAGTGAATATTTCCCTTTTCCAGATAGCTCACCAATTTATTGCGCAGCTTGTCGCCACGGAAGTTATATACATCAAACGTTTCGTATTTCAGTCCCAGCACGCGGTGTTGCTGTTTTTGCACGGGGAAACCGGGGTCAATAAACAGCGTGGTATCCCTTTCCTTGTGTGTTCTAACGAAAGTCATAAACCCTGCCATACCACCCATCATGGAGCCTACGGTGGGGATACAGCCTTCGGGAGAAACATCCAGATCCAAGAAGTTTTTCACATAGCGCGACATCTCTCTTTTCAAATCGGGCGTACCTTCAATATCAGGATAGATGGCGGCGCAACCACGTTGAAGCGCCTCAATTTGGGCGTTTACGCCAATTTTGCAGGCGGGCAATCCGGGAATGCCCATTTCCATACGAATGAATTTTTTACCGCTCGCCTCTTCAATGTCGTTAATCAATTTCTTAATCTCTCTGATAGAAGCTCTTCCCACTTCGCTGATGCCGCTACCGGCAACAATAGTATCTACCACTTGTTTTGGAATAGGTGTGTGTGTTTCAGTCATAACAAAAATTTTAATTTGGGGCACAAAAATAGAAAAGTTTCATTTTGGATTTTCATATCTATGGATTTTTGGCAAACACACACATTTTTTGTATGTAAAACGTGTATTATTGCAATATCTTCATACTTTAAACACGAATTGTTTTTTTATACCGAAAAAAAATACTTTTGCACGCTCATTAATAAAACACAAACAACTATAAATGAAATTCTTTCTATGCAAAATATAACCCAACCCTTAGTTATTCTCCCTGTTTTTCCGGGAACAAACTGCGATTACGACACTGCCCGCGCTTTTGAAGAAGCTGGTGCAAGCACGCACATTTTTGTTTTTCGCAACTTAAATGAAACAGAAATCAACGACTCTATTACGGAGTTGTCGGCGTGGATTGAAAAAGCGGACATCTTGGCGCTCAGTGGCGGCTTCAGTTCCGGTGATGAACCCGATGGAAGCGGAAAGTTTATTGCTAATGTGTTAAATAATAATCTGATTAAAACCTCCATACAGGATCTGTTATCCCGCAATGGGCTCATTCTTGGGATTTGCAACGGTTTTCAGGCGTTGGTGAAATCGGGGTTGTTGCCTTTTGCAAAAATGGGAGAGGTTACCCCCCAGTCGCCCACCTTGTTTAGAAACGACTGCAACCGCCATGTTTCGCAAATTACCAAAACGGTAGTGTCGAGCACAAATTCCCC
>WQSU01000018.1 GCA_009787675.1 Lentimicrobiaceae bacterium | reverse complement strand
GATCCACTCACACCACCACGAAATATTTTTAGGCAAGAGCAGGCAAGCCTGCCCTTGCTCCGCCCAAAAAAAACTCCACTTCACGGCAAAAAAAGCGCCAGCCCTTCGGTCGGTGGCGTAGCTTCGCGGACAAAACTACCGAAAAGGAAAATGTAAGTATTTGTGTACTTTTGCAGCATTTAAAAATCAAAATAAAAAACACATGTTCGACGAATTAAGCAAGTACAAAGAAAATGGTCACTTCTTTTTGACAAAAAGAAACTCTTTGAGAAAAGTATGTAATGCGCCAACCGACAAAAGTGGTGTTTTTATTGTTTATGCTCTTGTAAATGGAAAAGTAGTGCTTGCTTATATAGGTCGCTCAGGAGAAGTGAAATCAGACGGTTCTTTATCTATTCGTAAATCTGGGCTTGGCGGATTAAAGGATTCTATTGTAAATGGAACATTTTTCGGAGAGCCGAGACATATTGGTTGGAAGAAAGAAATAAAACGCGAAAAAATGGATGGGTTAGATATTTATTGGTTTGTAACTCATAACGATGAATACATTGATTGCCCAAAACGTTTGGAACTTCAATTAATACAATCTTATATTGATATTTACAAAGAATATCCACCATGGAATGTAAATTATGTATAACGCTGAAAGCCACCTGCTACTAACGAGCATATTGGCAAGATGGCGGCACTACCGTCGTTTGAAAATAATTGCTATTTTCGCACGCAGCTGGCTCGTCGGAAAGTGTGTGGAAGCCGCGACTTCGGCAATATGCTGGGCGTTAGCCGTCATGCGGGGAGCGCAGTACGAACAACGAACGCAACATTGTTGAAAACTTTACGAGAAAATAATATCTACATATAGAAAAAGATCAATATCTTTGCAAATTATATCAATAATTAAACGAATGGAGCAAATTAATAGATTAAAAGTCGTGCTCGTAGAGCAAAAACGTACAGGGAAGTGGCTTGCAGAAGCATTAGAGAAAAATGAAGCGACCGTATCGCGTTGGTGTACAAACGAATCACAGCCGTCATTGGAAACGCTTTTAGAAGTTGCAAAAGTGTTAAATGTTGATATAAAAGAATTACTTATCTCATCAAAATAGAAATAATATGGCTGACAAGAATCTAATATGGAATAGAACAAGCGCTTTTATAGGAGTAATTGCTATAGTTGTAACGATAGGTATAAGTTGGTATTTAAATAGAGAGAAAAGTACAATTCTCAATGTTGAAAAAGTTAGTGAAATCTTATTAACAAATCCGTTGAATGTTGAAGGTCTTACCTCAAGTTATATGTATAATGATTCTATTGAAGTAAAAAACTTATGGAGAACTACTTTTGTGATAAGAAATGTTGGTAAAAAAACTATCTACGGGAAAGGATTTCCCGAGCAATCAATCAGAGATTTGTATATTCCATTCCTTATTAAAAGCTGCGAAAAGCTTTTATCGGTTATTATTACAAATGAAAATAATGAAGCATGGATAGCTGAACCATTAAAATTGGGTATTATACAATGGAAGCCTGAAGAATATGTTGAAATAACAACACTTACAGACGGAAACAATTCTCCAGATTTAATAATTAATGACAGAGAAATAAAGGATTCTAAAATTACATACTCTGTTTATTCAGCAGAAAAAATAAACGAAAACGAAAATAAAAACCTGATTGAATATTTTCCAAAAGGCATAGCAAACACTTTGAAATGGATAATTGTGGTTGTAATGGTGTTTTTGTTTATTGCTGCTATTTTTACAATACCTGATCAAGTAAAAACAGCATCAAAGGGGCAGAAAATTTTAACTTTGGCACTTTGGTTATTTTTTCTGATAATTCTATTTTGTCCAATATTATGGATGTTTTAATTTTGTCTTATGAAAATTAATGATACAAAACATATAAGCCCCACAAAAAACGAACAACCCAGCATTTACGCTGACAGGTTGGGTGCGGCTTATACCCAAACCGTATCACAAACTTTCAAAAAAGACAACGGACAATTCTTTACGCCCCAAGCAATTGCTCAATTTATGGGCAGTTTAGTTTCAACAAATAAAACGCAAATAGATATTTTAGACCCCGGTTGTGGAACGGCGATATTGACTTGCGGATTAGTTGAAAATCTTGTTGAGAAAAACCCAGCTGTTGAAATCATCAATTTAGTGGCTTATGAGACAGACTCCAATTTAATTTCTTTGTCTGAAAAATCATTGTCATACTTGAAAGATTGGCTTTCTAAAAAAGGTATTTCGTTTAACCATATCATTTGTGTTCACGATTTTATCATGGAACATTACGACTGCCTTAATCCGCCAAGTCTTAATTTTTCGGATGAAAAACAAGATTTTGATTTCATTATTTCTAATCCGCCTTATTTCAAGTTGCCAAAAGAAGATTGTAGAGTAAAAGCAGCGCAAATCATTATTGACGGACAGCCCAATATCTATTCAATATTTCTTGCTATTGCCGCTCGCATGTTGAAGGAAGATGGCGAAATGATTTTTATTGTTCCTCGTAGTTTCACATCGGGACGGTATTTTAATTCATTCCGAAATTATTTTTTCAATTATGTGCAAATAGATTTTATCCATTTGTTCGATTCCAGAAAAGATACTTTTTCAAGAGATAACGTTTTACAGGAAACATTGATACTTAAAGCTAAGCCTAAAAACAGTAAAGCGAATGAACCTCAAATGATTGTTTCAACGTGTAACGGATTACAAGATATTGAACAATCCAAACAGAAAACATATTTACAAAAAGATTTAATTGATTTAAAATCAAAAGAAAAAATAATTCATCTACCCACAAATTCAAAGGAAGAGGCTATTATTGATTTGTTTAAAAGTTGGAATGGGAGTTTGAATCAATATAATATACAAATATCAACGGGACCTGTTGTTGCTTTCAGAATGGAAGATTGCATTAAAGGAACACCCGAAGAAGAATCTGTATCTCTGTATTGGCTTCATAATGTAACTAAAATGGAGGTAAATTATCCGGTACAGAAACCCAATAAAGGTCAATATATTCAAATTTGTGAACAAACCCAATCGTATCTCATTCCAAATAGAAATTATATTTTTCTTAGGCGATTTAGTGCCAAAGGTGATAAAAGCAGGTTGATTGCTGCACCTTATTTTTCATTACCCGGAACATCTCGCTATGTGGGTATTGAAAACAAATTGAATTATATTTATCGCCCAAAAGGTCATTTAAGTAGAACAGAAGTAATGGGAATTGCAGCGCTTTTAAACAGTAATCTTTTTGATACTTATTTCCGAACATTCAACGGCAATGTGAATGTAAGCGCAACAGAACTTCGCGCCATGCCGTTGCCGCCTTTGGAAACCATAAAAGGAATAGGCAAAAAATTAATTTTACTTAATAATTTTTCAATGGAAAATGTAAGCAAGGTTATTGACGATTTTTTTGAATTAAATAAACTTTACAATAATGAGCAAAATTGAAGAAGCACAAGAAATCTTGAAAGCGTTAGGGTTGCCCTCCGCTCAACAAAACGAAATGTCGGCATTAACACTACTTGCATTATGCAATATAAAAGAGTCTGAAAATTGGGCAAAAGCAAGTCGCCAAAGTTTAGGTGTAACAAAAGGAATTATGTCGTTTGTTGCCGAAAACTATGAAAAACCTTATGCCCCAAACACACGAGAAACTTTCAGGCGACAAGTATTGCATCAATTTGTGCAGGGACGAATTGCAGATTACAACCCTGACGAACCTGATTTGCCTGTAAACAGTCCAAGAGCACACTATGCTATTTCTAATGAGGCTCTTTCCGTTGTCAAAACTTTCAAAACAAGAAAATGGAACCCATCGGTTAAAACATTCGTGTCAAAAATCGGAACATTGACACAAGCCTACGAAAAGGAACGGACAATGGGTTTGATTCCTGTTACCCTTGAAGGGAAAGAATTAAAATTATCGGCAGGGAAACACAACGAAGTACAAGCCGCCGTAATAGAACAATTTGCGCCACGTTTTGCAGGCGGAGCAAAAGTGTTGTATTTAGGCGACACTGCCAATAAAGATTTGCATATTGACAAAAAAGGGCTTGAAAGAATCGGCATACCCATTACGGAACACAGTAAATTACCCGATGTAGTTATTTACGACGAAGAAAGAGAATGGTTGTTTTTGATTGAGGTTGTTACTTCCCACGGTCCTGTTTCTCCGAAACGAATGCTTGAGTTGGAAGACTTTCTGAAGGAATCCAAAGTTGGCAGAATTTATGTAACTGCTTTCCCAGACAAATCCGAATTTAAAAAACACATTGTGGATATTGCATGGGAAACAGAAGTGTGGATTGCAGACAATCCAGCCCACATGATACACTTTAATGGCGACAGATTTATTGGACCGAGATACGATTGAACAAAATGCATTGCCGCTAACCCGCGTAGCCGTTGCACAACCCCATATTTCAACTATTTTTTTCAATAGATCAACATCAAAATCATTTTTCTTTGTAAAGTACCAGTAGTCTGCATTTAGCGAGATGAGCAAACTGATGTACTTTAATTTTCTGTTCTTTGTAAGGCGTAACATTATAGGATGTTCGCCATTTCTCAATGTTTTAGACCTGTAAAGGACTGATTCAATGGTAGTATTCATTGTCTTTTCGGTTTAAACATTGGTTTAAACAAAGCAAGCAAAATTGTTAAAAATCGTTGTAAAACTATGCAAAAAACCACCTAAAAACGAAAAAAGCACTTGCCTAATTTGCTCGTAAGTGCTTAATTTATATGTTTTTGTATAAGGATTAAAACCTGTAACCTTCTGATCCGTAGTCAGATACTCTATTCAGTTGAGCTACGGAACCGCTTCGGAACAGCAAAAATAATATTTTTTATGAAAGAGTGAAAAAAAAAAAAAGTTTCTCAAAATTCATTAAAAATTGTTTTTTTGCACACCTACAAAGGAAGAATGAAGAAAATCTGTTTGTGCTTTTTAAAACTGTTTCATTATAAAGTAGATATGTTAAATATCCCTAAAGAAAAAAAGTATGTTTTGGTGTTTGCGCCGCATACAAGTTGGACAGATTTTGCAGTAGGAAAGATTGCATTAACCGCCATGGGTGTTAAAACCACTATCCTTGTCAAGAAAGAACTCTTCTTTTTTCCGTTGGGAAACTTCTTAACCTATATTGGCGGATACCCCGTAGATAGAAAAAATACCAAAAATTTAACAGAAAAAATAGCCCAACATATTAGAGAAAAAGAAGAACTTATTTTTCTCATCTCGCCAGAAGGCACGCGCAAGAGAGTGGAAACATGGAAACGCGGCTTCTACCACATCGCCCAAAAAGCAAACGTCCCCATAGGTTTAGCCTATTTGGATTACCGTGAACGAAAAGGAGGCATCGGTCCCATATACTACCCCACCGGAAACTACGAAAAAGACCTGCAGGAAATCCAAAAATTTTACTACGGAATGAAAGGAAGACGAGAGGGACGGTTTTATCTGGAGGAAAAGGAGTAGGAGAAAAGCAGAAAGCGCAAAGGGAGAAAGGGATAAAAGCTTGAACCTTAATCACTAATCATTAATCATTAATCACTAATCATTAATCACTAACCACTATTATATGACCACAGCACTTATCACCGGAGCGGATGGGGGAATGGGGAGAGAGATTACAAAAGCGATGGCTAAAGCCGGTTTTGCAGTTATTATGGCTTGTTACCCAAGTGAAAGAGCCAAACAGGTGCATGCACAAATTGTTAAGGAAACACAAGGAGATATTGCATTGTTTTTCTTAGATTTAGCTTCTGCTGATTCTATTTTGAATTTTGTTGAAAAGATAACTCAACAGTATGCGCAGATTGACCGCCTCATTAACAATGCAGGCGTTTTGTACCCAAAAGATAAAACTTTGGAAGGCAAGTGGGACTATACCACCATGGTCAACTATTTTGGACATTATTTTTTGACAAACAAGCTGTTACCGCTGCTTTCCGAAGGAGCAAGAATTGTTAATGTTACTTCGCTTACTTACCGCTACGGGAAAATTGCGCCACAATTTTTTGCTTGCGGCAGAAACTCTTGGGTGCAGCAGGTAAGAAACTATTCCAACTCAAAATTGGCGTTGCTCTACTTTACGTTAGACTTGGCGGAACAACTGAAAGAGCGGCATATCACGGCAAATTGCAGCGATCCGGGGATTGTGGGCACAAAAATTATCGCCATGAATAACCGGGTTTTCGACATCGTTTGTGATGTGTTGGCGCGACCTTTTATGAAATCTCCCAAAAATGGCGCTAAAACTGCCATCCATTTGGCTTTGGATGAAAAAGTGGGCGCTATTTCAGGCGGTTATTTCAAAAATGAAAAACAGATTGCTGTGCTTTATCGTGTATTACAAAGCAATGAAAGAGAAATACTTAAAAAACTTACAAAAGACTTATTAGACGAAAAAAATATTTCAATATGATTTTTCCACCCTATTTAAAAACGGGCGATGCCATAGGCATTGTAGCGCCGGCACGAAAGATGAACCTGAACGAATTGGAGTTTGCCATTCGCTGGTGGGAGGAAAAAGGATTTTACGTGGTGTTGGGGAAACATCTCTTTGCCACGCATCACCAATATGCCGGCGCAGATGCAGCGCGCCTTGAAGACTTGCAAAATATGCTGAATGACAATAGAATAAAAGCTGTTTTTTGCGCCCGCGGCGGTTATGGCACTCTTCGCATTATAGACCAATTAGATTTTTTAGGCTTTAATTTAGAACCAAAATGGATCTGTGGCTTCAGCGACATCACCGTGTTGCATTCGCATTTGCATCAAAATTGCAATGTAGCTACCATCCATGCCGCCATGCCTGTTTCTATGAATGGAAACAATATGGAAAACATTGAAACACTGTACAAAACGCTAATCGGAGAGCGACAATGCTACCAGTGGAATGCTCACCTGATGAACAGAAGCGGTGCCTGCACCGGTCAGCTGGTGGGAGGCAATCTGTCGCTGTTATACGCCCTTTCCGGCTCTGTTTCCGATATAGACACCGTTGGCAAAATACTTTTCATTGAGGATGTGGATGAATATTTGTATCATATCGACAGAATGATGCTGCAATTAAAACGCGCCGGCAAACTGGTGCGGTTAGCCGGTTTATTAGTAGGAAGTTTCACCAAAATGAGAGACAACGAGGTGGCTTTCGGTAACACTTTCGAACAAATTATTTATGAACATTGCAGCGAATATGATTTTCCCATTGCTTTCAATTTTCCCGCCGGACACGATGAGGTTAATGTAGCTATAAAATTGGGGGCGAATTATATAATGACGGTGGAAACGACAAAAACAATATTGAAGGAAAAATAGCGTTTTTTTAATCAATTTTAAAACCTTAAAAAATTTATTATGAAAAAAACCACATTTAAATTTGCCACCTTAGCAATGGCATTTGTTATGATCTTTGCTTGCTCTTCCTGTGAAAAAGAAGGAGTGTTTAATCCAAAACAAAAAATTAAAAGAATTTTCGAACAAGAAGGTAAACATTTAGAACAAGAATGGACATGGAACAAAAATCTCTTGGAAAAAATTGATTATTATTGGGGTATTACACTTACTTGTACCGAGCGATACACTTATGATAAAGACAAAGTTGTAAAAGTGGAAGGTAGCTATGAAGGCGAATATTCGAGTTATTCTTATTATTATAAAATTACGTATGACGGAGCAAAATATAAACGAATTGACTTGTATGGAGATAATACACCTGAAGAATCTTATGTTTTTGAATACAAAGGCAATAAGATTTCAAAAATAACTGTTTCCGTTTATAATTATTACGGATGGAAAGGTGGATTTTTATCTTCCATTTTTCCTAAAGAAACGATTTCAATCATGGAAAAGTTAGCAAAGAGTGAAAAGAAATCAAAATCAGATGTTTACACATATACTATTACTTATACATACAATGGAGCAAATATTAAAGAACAAGTATTTACAGAGACTGATGAAGACTGGATTGGTAGTTTGAAACTTGCATTCGATAAATATGATACTAAAGTAAATAATCCTTTTTATAAATATTTCGCAGAGGGTATGCCTGTTACCTCTAAAAATATGCCTTTAGAAGTTAATATAATTGAAACTGAGAGTGAAGGAGGACATACAGAGAGTTGGTCATACAAACTCCAATATACCTATGTTACTAATAAAGAAAATTTTCCCACGGAAATAATCATTAGAGAAATTTATGAAGATGGAGATATCTATGAGGATAGGCTCTATTATGAATATGAAAAGTAAACGATAATCATTGTTGTTCAAGAGGCTGTTCGTAAAGGACAGCCTCTTTTTATTAAATTGCTTATTATCAAAAGTCCATTAGCATAATGAGGTGGATTCCTTATTGCATATTCTGTTCTGTTTATCCTAACCCAACGAGCGGGGAATTGAAAATTAGGAATTACGAATCAGGAATTGGGACACCGAGCGTAGTCGAGGTTTGATGTTTACGGCAGAAAACTCACCTCTCATTCTTCTCCTCTCACCTCTCATTCCTCACCTCTGATAAACATCTCGCATCTGCACACAGGTTTATATTTTGTAAAAATAACTACAGAGCTTGGGAATGTGGTTAAGAAAGTGGTGAAATATTAATCTGTGTAAATCTGCTACAGATAGCCCTAAGATCTGTATAAAAAAAATACTTTCGCGCCACAAAAAATAATGTAGAAATAATGGAAGATATTATCCCTATCTCTGAACGTATTATATACGAAGACAATCATTTAATTATTGTACACAAACTTCCGGGAGAAATTGTGCAAGCCGATAAAACGGGCGATGAGCCACTCTCGGAAAAAATCAGAACCTTTTTAAAAGAAAAGTATCAAAAACAGGGCAACGTGTTTGTAGGCATCGTTCACCGTATTGACCGACCTGTGAGTGGCATAGTCATTTACGCCAAAACCTCTAAAGGGCTTATGCGCATGAATGAAGTGTTTAAACATAGAAAAATCAGAAAATTCTATCATGTATTAGTAGAACAAAAACCTGAGATTGAAGAACAAACATTAGAACAATTCATCAAAAAAAACGAAAAACTAAACCGAAGCATTATCTCTAATGAACCGAAGGAGGGCTATTTAACGGCAACGCTACATTACAAATATTTACAGCCCACCAAGAATTACCATTTGTTAGAAGTAGAACTGTTTACGGGAAGGCACCACCAAATTCGAGCTCAACTCGCATCAAACGGCATGTGCATTAAGGGAGATTTAAAATATGGCGCCAAACGCTCCAATCCGGATGCATCCATTTCATTACAGGCACAAAGGATCATTTTCGAACATCCTGTAGCAAAAACGGTGATTGAAATAGAAACGCCGTATGGGTTGATTCGAGGTTGAATTTCAAGGCTCTAAATTCAAGGCGTCACTATTGATTGCAAAGGCTATATATTTATTACTGAATAATATGAAAAATAATTATTATAATGTGTGATCTAATCGTAAGATGTAAAATTATTAACCGAACAGTTCCACAATCGTAATCCCCGCCCCTCCGCGCTCCACCGCATCGTCATAAAACTGCGAAACCTCTCCACGTTTGGATAGGAACTGCCGGATGACGTGGCGCAAAATGCCATTCCCCTTGCCGTGCAAAATAGTAACTTGGCGTATGCCGAGCAACACCGCTTCGTCGATGTAAACTTCCAGTGTTTGAAGTGCTTCCTCCGCGCGCATCCCCCGCACATCAATCTTAGGAGAAAACTTGGCAATTTTTTCGTTCAACATGTCGCCAATGCGCGTGCCGTCTATCTTTGTGGCGCCGCGTTTTACACTGCGCGCCTCCTTTTTGCTGATTTTCGTAACCTTACTGAGCTGCGTTTTAAACGAAATAGAATTGAAGGAAACGGTAATATCCTCATCCTGTAGCTGTGTAACCTCTCCAATAGTTTGAATATCATTTATAAACACTGCATCTCCAACATGAATTTTAGGGTCTAACGGTTCCTGTTGCGGTTTCGTGGGTTCATGTCTTAAAGGTACAATAGGAGCAACAACCTCTTCTTTTTCAATTTTTTGCACCTCCTTTTCAATTTTCTCCTTATGCTGATGTACCTCTTGTCGAATCAGCTTGGTTTTTTCGGCATCCGCTTTGGCTTCTTTAATATCGCGAATTGTTTTTTCAATCGCCTGATTGGCGCCGTCAACAATAGCTATTGCCTGATTTTTTGCGGCTTGCAGAATTTCTTTGCGTTGCTTTTCAAACTCTGAAAACTTTGCGCTGTATTGGGCAATCATCTCCGCCAGTTTTTCATCGGTTTGATTCACACGTTTCAACATATTGTCTATTTCTATTTTCTCTACTTCAATCTCATCTAATTTTCGTTCATAATCAATTTGCGCGGTTCCCGATTTGGAGATGGCGTTTTCAATAATGGTTTCGGGCAAGCCTATTTGTCGGGCAATTTCATAGGTGAAGGAGCTGCCCGGTTTTCCCTGCCGCAGCTTAAACAGCGGTTTCATCTGCGTAGTATCGAACAACATAGCGCCATTTTCCGCTTCTTTATGCGTATCGCAAAAAAGTTTCAGGTTGCCATAGTGTGTGGTAATAATGCCGAAAGAATCCTTTTTGTAGAGCTCCTCCAAAATTGATTCTGCCATGGCGCCGCCCAGCGTGGGCTCCGTTCCCGAACCAAACTCATCAATCAAAAACAAAGCTGCTTGATCCAATTGATGCAACATTACATTCAGATTTTTAAGATGAGAACTATAGGTACTCAAATCATTTTCAATAGATTGTTCGTCTCCTAAAGCAATAAAAAAGGAGGTGAAAACGCCCATGTCGGAAGTGCTATCCAAGGGCACCAACAACCCGCATTGTAACATATATTGCAATAACCCAACGGTTTTCAAACACACTGACTTTCCGCCGGCGTTAGGTCCCGAAATAATCAAAATCCGTTTTTCTTTGTTCAACTGAAGATCCAGCGGCACCACCTTTTTTCTTCCGGCATGTTCTTTTTGAAAAGTTAAAAACAAAACCGGATGGATTGCATTTTTCCAATCCATAATTTGCGTATCAAACAGATGGGGCAGCGTGGCGTTGATGTTTATGGCAAACAACGCTTTAGCACGAATAAAATCTATGACGCCCAAAAAATCAACTCCAATCAAAATATTGGGAATAGAAACTCTTATTTCATTGGCAATCTCAGTTAAAATGCGGATAATCTCCCTGCGTTCGGCATTGAGCAAATCTTTCAGTTCGTTGTTGGCATCAAAAACCTCTGTGGGTTCAATAAACACGGTTTGTCCGGTTGCCGATTCGTCGTGGATAAAGCCCTGCAAGCGGCGTTTGAATTGCGCGGGCACGGGAATACAAAGGCGTCCATTGCGAATGGTCATCTCCGCATCCTCCTTCACCAAGCCATCTTGCTTGGCAACAGAGAGCAATTTCCTGATTTTCTTGTCTGCCTCGCCCGAAATCTTGATAATCTCACGCTTAATGCGGCGGAGTTCTTCAGAAGCGCCATCGCGAAGTTGCCCTTTTGGGTCAATAATTTTGTTGATAGATTCTAACAGATTCTTTTCCAACAAAATATCTTTACATAAATCCCACAGGCGCGGGTATTTTTCTTCATCATTTTTAATTCTGAAATAAACTACAGTTTGCACAATTGCTTGTAACATGCCACGCACCTGCGCCAGTTCATCTACCTCTAAGAAAGAACCTTCCAAACGAATATCCCGTAGTAGCGGGCGCACATCGTGAAAATCCTGCGCCGAAAACGCCGTATCAAATTGTAGCATTTGCTGAAACTGAAAAGCCTGCTCCAACGCCACCGTAAGTTCGTCAAAACGGGTAGAATATTGAATGTTGTTCACATATTCTTTTCCCATATCACTCACACACAGATTTTTAATTTGCTCTCGGACTATATCGAACCCAATTTTTGCCTCAAAATTTTGCGGATAAATCATGGGGGCAAAAGTAGTGATTTCCGTTAGATGTCATTTTTTCTATTAAAGAAATTTAGTGTTCCAAAGAAAAAAATACCTTTGCCGCCGCAGAAAATGAGGAATGAGAAAGAATTACACCTATAAACCTATCCACCTATAAACTTTTTAAAATGAGCAAACCCGTTGAAACCCCTTTAATGAAGCAATACAATCAGTTTAAGGCGAAACATCCTGATGCGATTTTGTTGTTTCGGGTTGGGGATTTTTACGAAACTTTTGGCGATGATGCTATTAAAACGTCGCAAGTATTGGGAATTGTGTTGACCAAACGCGCCAACGGCGCAGCACAATACGTTGATCTTGCAGGTTTTCCATACCACTCTTTAGATGTGTATCTGCCCAAGTTGGTGCGGGCGGGCTTGCGCGTGGCAATCTGCGAACAGTTAGAAGACCCCAAAATGGCTAAAACCATTGTGAAAAGAGGCGTTACAGAATTGGTTACCCCCGGCATCTCCATCAATGATAAGGTGTTGGAACAGAAAGAGAACAACTTCTTGGCTTCTATTCATTTAACAGATAAATTATGTGGCATCGCTTTTGTGGATATCTCCACAGGAGAGTTTTATGTGGCAGAGGGAACGCAAGAGTATATGGACAAATTGCTCCAGAATTTTAAACCCTCCGAGTTGGTGGTCCAAAAGCATAAAACAGCAACTTTTAAGGAACTTTTCGGAGATAAAATTTTATTGGCTACGTTTGATGATTGGGTTTTTACGCCCGATTTTAGTTATGAGTTGCTCACCAAACATTTTCAAACCAATTCGTTAAAAGGCTTTGGGGTGGAAAACCTGTCGTTGGGTATTATTGCTGCCGGCGCTGCACTGCATTATCTGTATGAAACTCAACATCATAAAATACAACATATTAATAAATTAAATCGTATTGAAGAGGAGCATTATGTGTGGTTGGACAGGTTTACGGTGCGCAACCTTGAGTTGATTCATTCGCCTAACGAAAACGCTGTTACGCTGTTACAGATTTTAGACCAAACACAAACGCCTATGGGCTCACGCATGTTGCGTAAGTGGCTCGTGCTCCCCCTCAAAGAAAAGGTGATGATTGAAGAACGTTTGGCAATTGTAAAGTATTTTATTGAAAATGAAGATCTTTCGGAAAAAATAAAACACTCGGTTAAACCAATTGGCGACTTGGAGCGTTTGGTATCGAAGGTGGCAACGGGAAAAGTAAATCCCAGAGAGGTGTTGCAGTTGGCGCGGTCGCTGCGGGCAGTGGAACAGTTGAAATCGTTGTGTCACACGGCGCAGCAACCCGCATTGATAAAAATTGCAGAACAACTCAATCCTATTGTTTCATTGTGCAAACGTATTGAAACAGAAATTGATGAAGATGCGCCTGTGGTCATCAACAAAGGTCGTGTGTTTAGCGCCGGCGTGGATGTGGAGTTGGATGAGTTAAATTCGATTACCAAAAACAGCAAAGATATCCTTGGCAAAATCCAACAACGTGAGGCTATTGCTACCGGCATTCCCTCTCTAAAAATTGGGTTTAACAACGTCTTCGGGTATTATATCGAAGTTACAAACGCTCACAAAAATCGCGTTCCCAACTGTTGGATTCGCAAACAGACGCTGACCAGCGCTGAACGATATATTACAGAGGAACTTAAAGAATTGGAAACAAAAATTTTAGGTGCAGAAGATAAAATCATTGAAATTGAAACTCGTTTGTTCAACGATTTGGTAGTGAGTATGCTCGATTATATTCCTACCATTCAGCTCAATGCGCGTCTCATTGCCCGCTTGGATGTATTGTTATGTTTCGCCATGGTTTCTATTGAAAATCACTACACGAAACCGATTTTTGAAGAGGGCTCAGCGCTGAAGATTAAAAACGGCAGGCATCCGGTAATAGAGAAGCAACTGCCGCCCGGAGAATCCTATATTGCCAATGACATTTATTTAGATAATGAACATCAACAAATTATCATCATCACGGGACCCAATATGTCGGGAAAATCGGCGTTGTTGCGCCAAACCGCTTTGATTGTTTTGATGGCGCAAATGGGATGTTTCATTCCGGCAGAGAGCGCCCATTTAAGTATTGTGGATAAGATATTTACACGCGTTGGCGCCTCAGATAACATCTCCACAGGCGAATCTACTTTTATGGTGGAAATGAATGAAACCGCAAGCATTTTGAACAATATTTCCAATCGCAGCCTCATTTTGCTGGATGAGATTGGGCGCGGCACCAGCACCTACGACGGTGTTTCTATTGCATGGTCTATCGCAGAATTTTTGCACGAGCACAAACAATATCGGGCTAAAGTACTGTTTGCCACGCATTACCACGAACTGAACAACATGGCAGAGCAGTTCTCCCGCATTAAAAACTTCCACGTTACCGTACAGGAAATTAACAATAAAGTATTGTTTTTAAGAAAATTAGAGCAAGGTGGAAGCGAGCACAGTTTTGGAATCCATGTAGCACGCATGGCGGGCATGCCTTACGCTGTTTTGAAACGAGCCGAAGAAGTGTTACACCAATTAGAAAGCGCACGCTCCACCTCCGACGCCAAACCCAAAATAGAAAAGAAAGAACAGGGCTACCAACTCAGTTTCATCAATTTGGATGACCCGCTGTTGTTAGATATTAAAGAACAAATCATTGACACGGATGTTGATAGGCTCACACCAGTAGAAGCATTAATGAAATTGAATGAAATTAAAAATCTGTTGGTGAAGAAGAAAAAGGGATAAAACCTACAATAGCGCAAAAGCATAAGCTCCCAGCGAGGTAGCAACGTCAGCCCCTAATTTGGAGATGGCAACGCCAATTCGTTTTTGCGGGTCATAAACCACCTCTTTTGCAGACCCGAAAACTTGGAGAGGTTGTTGATTTCCTTTTGCAAATTGCAGAAATTCTTCTTCATTTTGTAAATTATACACACTGCTTTGTACGCGCGCCACAGTTTCGCCTGAAAGAGTAGCGAAATGGGATCGCATTTCCTGAAGCAATGCGGGCATAAAGTATTTCTCCGCTTTAGTAAGCCCACCGCCAATCACAATCAACCCATCCAATAAAGATGCGCAAATGGCAATTACATTTCCGGCAACTTCGCCCATAACAGCAAACGCTTTTTGGGCGGCTTCGCGGTTTCCGGTTTTTATTCCTTCGGCAATTTGGTAAATATCAAAGGGTTCCAAATTATGTTGGGCTTCACCGGTTAATTCGCCATACACTCTTTTCACACCGCGAATCGAAACGCCATCTTCTACAATAATATTTTTAAGATGTTTGTGGGGAAGGCAGAATATCTCAGAGCAGCTGTTGTCGCCCACATACATCTTTCCGTTTACGGAAATACCAAATCCAAAGCCTGTTCCGAATGTAAACCCGATGAGGTTGCGGTATCGTTTGGCGCTGCCCAATTGCTCTAATTTTTGGTTGATTTCGGGCAAAACACCAACAATCGCTTCGCCGTAGGTGAAAAGGTCTGCATCGTTGTTGATAAACACCGGCAGGTTCAGTTTTTCCTTTAAAAAATCAGCTAACGCAACGCCGTTTCTGAAAGAAGGAAAGTTGGGCAAGTAGCCACCGATAATGCCATTGGGATAATCGGCGGGACCGGGGAAGGCAAAGCTAATTGCCACCGGTGGCTCAGGCAGTTGCACAATAACTTCATTAAAACCCTCTACCAACGTATCTAAGCATTTTTCCAAAACATCTGAATTGGAGGGCTTTGAAATGGGCTTCACAATGAATTGATAATCTTGAATAGCGCCAAAAACAAAATTGGTGCCGCCGGCATCTAAAGTAACTACGATGCGTTTGTCAGGGGTAGCGTTGAAATGACTCATGGTTGATTTTTTTTATGAGAAAAATTGCCTTACCCGATTAAAAAATGACTTTTCGTTTTTGCCGGGCTTTGGCACAAAATTATCTGATGTTAAGAATTTTTCAATGGATTCTTTTTCTTCTCGGGAAAGGTTTTTAGGTGTCCAAACATTCACATTCACGATGAGATCGCCTTTTCTGTTAGTGTGCAGTTCTGGCAATCCTTTTCCCTGTAAGCGAAGCACTTGTCCGCCTTGTGTGCCGGCAGCCAATTTCACACGCGCCTTACCATCTAACGTAGGGATATCAACACTACCGCCGAGCGCTGCCTGCGGAAATG
>WQSU01000017.1 GCA_009787675.1 Lentimicrobiaceae bacterium | reverse complement strand
GCGGGACGATTGCGGCTACTTTCAAACGCGGCATCAGGTTAGTGAATGTGCCCACCACCCTGTTGGCTATGGTGGATGCTGCGCATGGTGGAAAAAACGGCATTAACCTGCAACATCAAAAGAATGTTGTTGGAACATTTTATTTGCCTGAAAAAGTGATAGTTGATACTTGTTTTTTGAAAACATTACCCAAAAAAGAGATCTTAAACGGATTTGCCGAACTCCTAAAATACGCCCTCATCGGCAATAAAAAATTATGGGAAGAACTAAAACAATTAACAAATATTAACTATAAAACTATCCGCCAAGAATGGATTGATGCAGCGGTGGAGTTCAAAATGAAACTTGTAGCAGAAGATTTGCACGACAAGGGCGCACGACAGGTTTTAAATTTCGGACATACCGTTGGACACGCCATCGAAAGGCTGTTTGCAGAAAAAAAACGAACCATCTCACACGGTTATGCCGTAGCGATGGGTATCTGCTACGAAGCCTACCTGTCGCATAAACAAGGAACCCTCCCATTTAACGATTATGAAGATATTCAACACCTTATATTACATTTCTACAAGCCCCTCAACTTAACTGAAGCCGATATCACCGCCCTCACCAACTATTGTTTTGATGATAAAAAAAATAAAAACGGAGAAGTGCAGTTTATCTTTTTGGAAAAGATCGGAAAAGGCAGAATGCAGAAATCACTAATCATTAATCACTAATCATTAATCACTAATCATTAATCACTAAATCATGTCCAACCTCAAAGAAATTCGCACCCGCATCGCATCCGTTGAGTCCACACAGAAGATGACTTCTGCAATGAAGTTGGTTTCGGCTGCTAAATTGCGGCGCGCGCAAAATGCAATCTCAAATTTAAAACCTTACTCAAACAAACTCAATGCTTTGCTTGAGAATCTTTCAGCATCTCTTGGCACTTTCGGCGAAATTCCTCTTTTTGCTGTTCGCAAACCCGAAAATGTGGTGGTAATTGCTATTACTTCAAACAGGGGATTGTGTGGCGCTTTTAACGCAAACATAATAAAAGAAGTGCAGCGCATTACACAAGAAGAATTTCCCGAACAGGTTAAGAAAGGAACTTTAAAATTAATCTGTATTGGGAAAAAAGCAGTAGAGCAACTCAGAAAGAATTACTCCATTCGATATGCCAATGAGTTGTTGCTTGATACACCTAATTTTGAGGAAGTTGACACTATTGCCACCGATTTAATCTGCGATTTTTGCAATAGAAAAATTGACAAAATTGCGATTGTTTACAACCATTTTGTTAATGTTGCCACGCAACGACTTATGTATGAACCCTTTTTACCTATCGCAAAAGTGGAAAAAACTTCAAAAGGGAAAAAGACAGATTATCTTTTTGAACCCTCACAAGAAGTGTTACTAAATGAATTGATACCCAAAATATTAAAACTAAAATTATACAAAGCCCTGTTAGATTCTATTGCAGCTGACCACGGGGCACGTATGACGGCAATGGCAAAAGCCACCGATAATGCTACCGAAATATTAAAAGAATTGAAACTCAGCTACAACAACGCCCGCCAAGCTGCCATTACAAATGAACTGAATGAGATTGTGGGTGGAGCGGAAGCTTTGAATAATTAACAATTTACAATTAATAATTAAGAGATTAAGTTACTCCTATCCACCTTTAAACCTTTAGAACTTAATTTTTAAATCTTAAAACCATGTTCAGACTTATCGGTGCAATTCTTGGATGGATTATTAGCAAGAGCTTTTGGGGTGGCTTGCTGGGGTTTATTTTGGGTGGTTTTTTAGATTCGGCAACCAAGGCAAGGGTTTATGTGCACAGGAGGAGCACTTCGCGAGACGACTTTATTAAAACGCTGCTCATTTTTACCAGTGCGGTGGTGAAATCGGACAACGGGAAAATAGTGCGCTCGGAATTAGATTTCGTAAAAAGCTATCTGTTACGTATTTTAGGCACGGAGAAAACACAGGAAGCGCTTTTGATACTCCGCGATATGTTAGATAAGGACTTTGATATTGGCTCTGTTGCTCAGCAGTTTGGCAAAAAATCCTCCATTCATGAAAAGTTGACGATGTTGCAATTTCTGTTTGGACTTGCCGCGACAGACGGCGTACTTGCTCCTGCCGAAATGGAAACTATTAGATTCATCTCCAGCGAAATGGGCATCTCTAACCATGACTTTGAGTCGTTGAAAGCGATGTTCTTCGGATGGCAAGGCAATATGGGCGGAGGTAGTTATTCTTCTTCATCTTCCAATTATCGCCCTACCTATAATATTGAAAATGATTACAGAATCCTTGAAATAGATTCCTCCGCTTCCGAAGAGGAGATCAAAAAAGCGTATCGCAAACAAGCAATGAAGCACCACCCTGATAAAGTGAACCATTTAGGTGATGAGATCAGAAAGGCTGCTGAAGAAAGATTTGCCAAGTTAAACGAATCATATGAGCGGATTAAAAAAGCGCGAGGAATGAATTAAGTTCCATTCTTTTGATATTCAAATTCCAATCAAACTTTCTAACTATTTACACCTGACACATGATGTTATCCCAATCCTACAACCCCTCATAAACCTTCTCATGCACCAGCAACCGTATTTTGCTTCTGGAAAGTAGATTAGGCTCTACATTCGGATACACTCGGTTGGATAGAAAAATGTAAATCAATCCCTCTTTTGGGTCGCACCAAAATACAGTGCCCGTAAAGCCTTGATGTCCAAATGTAGTTGGACTTGCTTTTTGCGGTAAAATGTCCGATGATTTTTCGGCAGAGGGGGTGTCAAAGCCTAAGGATCGGCGTTTACTTCCATTACAAGCATAAGGGGAAGTAAACAGTTGCACCGTTTTTTCACTGAGGTAACGCTTGCCTTTAGAAACGCCTTTGTGCATCAACATCTCTATAATGACCGAAAGGTCTTGCGCTGTGGAAAATAAACCGGCGTTGCCCGCAAAACCACCCAACAGAGCTGAGGTTTGGTCGTGAACGTAGCCCTTAATCAATTGTTTCCGAAACAACGTGTCATTTTCGGTTGGGGCAATTTTCATTAAATCAACGCCTTTTAATGCAGGATTTATATAGGTGTCTTTCAATTCCAATAGCTCATAAAATTCTGAATAGATGTATGCTTCACATGATTTTTGGGTGATGACTTCCACCATCTCTTTTAAAAACAAAAATCCTAAATCGCTGTATAAATATTTTTTTGGTTTTAAATCACTGTCGTAAATTATTTTTTTAATACTGTCTTGGAATTCATGATTTAAAAATAATTGATGGGCTACTGGAATGTTAAAAGTTTCATTTTTAAATGCATTGAGATATTTAGAGCGTATTGAATCGGGTAGCAGGTTTTTGTAAAAAGGGATAAAAGCTTGTAGTCCTGAGGTGTGCGTAAGCAACTCTTCAATACGCAGTTTGCTTTTGTTGCTTCCCACCAACCATGTGAGGTATTTTCCTATGGTATCTTTAAGTGAAAATTTTCCTTCATCATACAATTTCATGAGTGCTAATGTGGTAGCCAAGGGTTTGGTAATAGATGCCACATCATAAATCGTGTGATTGGTTACGCGATTTTTTTCAATATAATCCGTTGTTCCATAATTTTTTACAAATAATGGATTACCATTTTTTGACACGAACACCTGACATCCGGGAAATACTTTTTCTCTGATCCCTTTTTCAATCATGTCGTCAATCTCTTTGCACTGTTTTTCGGGCAGTAGAGATTTTTCAACTTTCTCAATCTGTTTCACAGTATTAGCATTGGTTTGCGCTTTGTATTCCAACACGGAAACGGGCAAAAACCCTTCAAAAGGAATTTGACCAAAAACAGCTTGCAGGGCGGCGCGGAGACTGTGTTCCGTGCGCTGGTACCCCACAAGTATTGCATTAAATGGGTTCAATGATTTAAAGTGTGCCAAAGCGTAGGGGTTGCCAAACAGCAGTAGCGTCATTTCTTTTGATTTTCCCAACGCTTCTAAAAAAGCTATTGATTCTTGCGTAATGCCGTAATTTTTAGCAGGTGATTGATTGGTGCTGAGATAAACCACAATAATATGGCTGTCTTTGGAAAATTTGGCTAACGATAGCGAAATCTCTTCCTTTTTTATCTGTTTATCAATCTTCACAAACGGCAAACCAAATTCCGAACTTATTTTTTTTGTAAATAATTCATTTTCACTATCACCAAGAAATAACAAGCATGTTTTTTCATTTCCTTGTAAAGGCAAAATATCTTTTTCATTTTTTATTAATGTTAATGCTTTTGTTTCCAATTTCTTAATTAAATCGATTACCTTTTTATCATTCAAATTTTCCACTATGTTAGAAGCATTTAGTGGTTGAAAAGTGGTTATGCCCCATTTCTCTTTCAGTTGCAATACTTTCAAACATTTTTCATCAATACTTTTTTCTGAAATTTCGCCGGATTCTACGGCTTTTTTTATTAGAGGAATAATGACACTTAATTCATTGGGAAGCAGCAATATATCAACACCTGCTTGCAGGCATTTAATTTCGGCGTCAGCGCCCTTGGGGTAGGTTTTTCGTAATCCGTCCATTTCCATGCCGTCAGTGATGATGATGCCGTCAAAGCCCATCTCGTTACGAAGCAACTCGGTAACTATTTTATAGGATGTTGTGGCGATAGCGCCTGAGGTGTTGTCTAACGCAGGAATATTCAAATGAGAAACCATAATCATCTCACATCCGTTGTCAATCATTTTTTGAAATGGATAAAGTTCTGTTTCCCAGAGTTCTTGTTTTGTTTTTTTGATGACGGGCAAACCGTAGTGCGAATCGGTTTCCGTGTCGCCATGTCCCGGAAAATGTTTGGCACAGGCAATTACGCCGTTCTCTTGCATACCACGCAGATAGTTCATCGCTTTTTCCAATACTACTTCTCTGTTTTCTCCAAAGGAGCGACTGTTAATGACAGGGTTTTTAGCATTATTATTCACATCCGCGCAGGGGGCGTAGTTGAGGTGGATGCCCAGCCGTTTACATTGGTCTGCCACTTCGGCGCCCATTTGGTAAATCAGTTCGTTGTGTTCTGCAGGCAGCGCACCTAAGGTCATTTGTCGGGGAAAAGCAGGTACACTGTCTAAGCGCATGGCAACACCCCATTCTGCATCCATAGAAACTAAGAGCGGTATTTTACTCACAGCTTGAATTTGGTTAGTCAAATTAATTTCACGCACGGGTCCCCCCTGAAAAAAACAGACCCCTCCGGGTTGAAATTTCTCAATCTCTTTAATTTTTTGAGCATTATATTGCACATCTTTGTTAGAATGGATACGAATAAAGATGAGTTGCGCAATCTTTTCCTCCAATGTCATTTTTTGAAGTTGCTGTGCAGCCCAACTGTATTCTCTATTAAAATTAATTTCCTGAGAATCAACTGTTTTTGTAAAAATTAAAAGAAAACTTAAGAAAGTGAATAGAGATTTAAAACGCATTTTCATTATAATTTAGGTAATTATTATAAACGTTATTAACGAAAAAAAAAAAAAATGGTATAATTTTTGCTTAAAACAAACCTCTAAAATTATTCTACATTATGAAAAAAATAAAATTAATCTGGAGTATCCTTTTTTTTGCAGGGATTTTATTTGTAACCACCTTAGCCACTTCTGCCACTGATAGAACGGTATCAGAAAAGCAATTGCCAACCAACAGTTTGATAACGGAATCTCTTGAACAATCCAATCCTGTTGATTTTACTCATGCCGCTGAACGGTCGGTAAACTCTGTTGTACATGTAAAGACCAAGTACAAAGTACCTGTTCAACAAGGTTTTGATAGCTTTTCTGACCCATTATTTGAATTTTTCTTTGGTCGTCCGCAAAATCCGCGTCGTTATGATGACCCTCAGGAGCAGCCAGGTGGTGCAGGCAGTGGTGTCATTTTGTCGCATGACGGTTACATTGTAACAAACAACCATGTAATAGACAAAGCCTCTTCTATTGAAGTAACATTGAATGACAAACGCACTTTTAAAGCGGAGGTAATAGGTTCAGATCCTACTACCGATATTGCATTGCTGAAAATAGAAGCTACAGACTTGATACCCATGCCCTTTGGAAATTCCGATGAGTTGAAAATAGGTGAGTGGGTGTTGGCAGTGGGTAATCCGTTTAATTTAACTTCTACGGTTACCGCCGGAATTGTCAGCGCCAAGGCAAGAAATATCAATATCCTAAGTGCAGAATTAAAGATAGAGTCCTTTATTCAGACCGATGCTGCCGTAAATCCAGGAAATAGTGGCGGCGCCCTTGTAAACACAAAAGGAGAATTGATGGGCATAAACACAGCCATTGCTTCACAAACAGGACAATTTGTTGGCTATTCTTTTGCAATTCCAGTAAGTATTGTGAAAAAAGTGGTAGATGACTTGAGGGAGTTTGGTGTAGTGCAACGCGCAGTGCTGGGCATTCACTCAAGAGACATTAACGATGAGTTTGCGAAAGAGAAAAGATTAACTACCTTGGAAGGCGTATATGTAGCAGACGTAATGGAAAACGGAGCTGCTAAAATGGCAGGTATAAAAGCGGAAGACATTATTATTACTATTGAACGTGTTAAGATAAAATCTATGGCAGAGCTCCAAGAGCAGATTGGACGCTACCGGCCGGGCAATATCATACATATAGGTGTACTAAGAAATGGAAAAGAACTTGATTTTCAGGTTGAATTGCGCAACAGGTCCGGAAATACAAACGTAGTAAAAGCTGTTAATTTGGACATCTTGGGCGCGAAATTCAAACCTATTAGCAACAATACGAAATATAAATTTGGAATTAACGGCGGGTTGGAAGTAGTTTCTGTAGAAAAATCGGGACGTTTTGCCAAAGCCGGTGTTCAAAAAGGGTATATTCTTATTAAAGCAAATAAAATGATTATTAACTCCGAAGAGGATCTAACGGAAGCCTTTCAACAGGTGAAATATGGCGATGATGAAGAGCGCGTATTGCTTCTTGCTGGAGCATATCCCAATGGACAGGTGGTGTATTATGCAGTGGATGTTAATGAGTAAAAAGGAGTTTTGGTTTAGCAAAAATCCTCTAATACCAAATATAAAAATAATTCAGCCGCTTTTCACCTGACATTAACACAAAACCAACAGCCTACTTTCGTAAACCATTGGTTTAAATTGTTTTTCGAGAATTTTGGGCGACCTATGGGATTCGAACCCACGACCTTCGGAACCACAATCCGGCACTCTAACCAGCTGAGCTAAGATCGCCATATAAAGGGCGGCAAAAATATGTTTTTTTTGATATTAATAAATATCTTGTTTATTTCAAAAAAATGAATACGTTTGCGCAGTTCTAAAAAACGATGAATAATATTTATATTTTTGTGATTATGATTTATTTATATATTATTTTTAAATATTCATTAGATAATATTTTTTAAATTTTATTAGCTTGTCCATGAAAAAAATGCTTATTATCTTATCCATTTGTTTATTAACCACCGGCATGGCTTCCGCTCAAACGTCCGATGAAAATTTACGCAATATATTAAATTTCATTAACAAAGATAGCCTGAAACGAACTGTACAAGATTTGCAGAATTTTGAATCCAGATTATGTACAAAGTCAGGGGCAGACGACAACGCCACTGGTTGTGCCATCATGATTGAAATGGTACGAATTATTTACGAAAATAACTTAAAACCATACTATAATATTGATTTTATGGGATATGATGCAGAAGAAATAGGATTATTAGGTTCCTATTATGATGCTCAAAAACGAAAAGCTGCCAATGAAAATGTTATTGTGATGTTAAATAATGATATGGTAGGAACACAGCCAAAAGATACGGAATGGAAGGTTACCTTGCGTTGGTATGAAAATTCATTGGATGTTAGGGAAAAAGCTGAGCAGGCTTTGATAAATTATACTACTGTAATACCTTACATACCCAACGGTAATGAAAACGAAGGTAGGAGAAATAGCGATAGTTGGTCTTATTATTGCAACAATTTCAAAGCGAATTTTGCTATTGAGCACACTTTCTCACCGAACTATCACTCTGTTAATGACTTAATTGAATATTTGAACTTTGAATACTGCCAGGAAATTGCCAGAATGAATTTTGTTTTACTCGCAGATTATTCTGCTATTGTTTTCACTCCGGAGGTAGCTGTGAATGAGGCGAAAAATGAGGCGCACCGCATTAACGTATTCCCTAACCCTGCAACAGAAGTGATTAGAGTGCACAATGATAACGCAATCAAAATTCATCAAATTGATATGTATGACATGTCAGGAAGATTAATTGAATCGATACGAAATATTATGTCTCAACAAAATGTGATTAGTTTAAATACCTACAAATCTGGTATCTATTTTATGCGTATCCATACGAATAACGGAATTGTTAACAAAAAAATCATCAAACAATAAAATTATGAAAAGAATATTTTTATTCCTGTTTAGTTGCATATTTCTTAATACCCATGCCATTAATGAAGAACAGGCTTTATTAGTAGCGCAAAATTTTCTACAAGAAAAAAAGATAGATCAAAACAGTTCTCTTTCCCATATTTCACTACAGGAAGTTGTTGTTAAAGAGGGAAAGCCTATTTTTTATATCATGAATCTTGGCAATAAAGAGGGTTTTGTTATTGTAGCGGCTTCAGAATTTGCTACCCCTGTTATCGGTTACTCTTTTGAGAATGAGTTCCAATGGCATCTGGCAATTCAACACTATTTCGATTCTTTTTCTAACGCGATTTTGCTGGAAGAAAAATCAAAAAATACACCTGACGTGCTTGTTACCAAACAATGGAACTATTATTTACAGGAAATATTTGTTTCAAAAACTGTCATTTTAAGAGAAGTTCCTGTTTTAGTTACATCGCGCTGGAATCAAGATAAATTTTATAATACCTACTGTCCATGGGATGTAAAAGCCGGTCCATTCAATGATTATAGAACTTATAACGGCTGTGTGGCTTTGGCAGCCGCCCAATTAATGAACTATTACAGACACCCTGAAACAGGAAGAAGTGGAAAGTCTTATAAACCGTCATCCTATCCCATTCAAACGGTTTTTTTCTCTCAACACAACTATCATTGGGATGCCATGAGTGATTTTGCCACCGCCTATACCAATGAGATTGCAAAATTAACCTATCATTTGGGCGTTTCCTGCGACATGGGCTATGGGGTCACAGGCTCAGGCACACAGACAGAAAAAGTTACACAAGCCTTATACGACTATTTTTATTACACACAATATTCAATAGGAGATGGAAATAAACCCGGTGTACTGAAGAGTGAACTGGATTTACTTCAACCAATTCTCATGAGCGGAGCTAATAGTGAAAGCGGGCATGCTTATTTAGTAGATGGATATTATGAGTTTACTATTGATACTGTTCCGGGCGGCATAGACAGCAAATTTCATTTTAACTGGGGTTGGGGCGGGTTTTCAGATGGCTATTTTTTACTGAAAGAGCAATCTTTTCCCTCAGGTGCCACCGCATTTTTAAATCTTAAACCTGCTACAAATTACCCCGTACAGTGTCAACAAGGAAAACGACAAACTGCATTTCAAGGCTATATTACCAATGGCTCTACGAATATGCCTTACCAAAGCAATCCCGACTGCTCGTGGATGATTGCTGCTTCCGGCGCCAAACAGTATAGTTTTTCTTTCTCTAGATTAGATACAGAAGAAGGGGTTGACGTGATTACGATCTATAATGGAAGTACTAAATCATCGGGTGTCGCCGCAACCTACTCAGGCACAACGAAACCCGAAAAAACTATTACTGTAGTTGCCGATAGTGTACTCATTACCTTCACTTCTAACAATCCTGCTTTTGAAAATGCTACACATTTGGGCTTTTTGATAAGCTATACCGCCAATAAACCACAACAAAAATGTGATATGACAAGCTATTTGTCGGCTGCATCCGGATATATTACAGATGGATCTGCCCAAGGGGAAGACTATACCCCTTGGGTATCTTGTACATGGAATATTACACCTCCAAACGGCAATGGATTTTATGGGCTATTTCATGAGTTTGACCTCAAATTGGGAGATTTTGTGGATGTGTATGATGCAACGAAATCTCCTCCCCATTTGTGGAGACGTTTCGACAGATATACCCCTCCCACCAAGGGCGAAGTGTTGCATATCCCTTTCTCAAAAATTCAACTAAGATTTATTACGGATAATTTTCAGGAAGGTAACGGCTTTAAGTTTCAATATTATTCATTATTAGGGGTAAATGACCATTCGTTATTAGACAACCTCACCATTTACCCTAATCCTGCGTCCGATTTTATAAACCTTTCTTTTTCTTCCGAGTTGACCAACCAATCTATCTCTTGCCGTATTTTTGACCTTGCCGGTAAAGAAGTATATGCCACTGTCATTGATTATACGAGCGACAGGTTCGAAATGCAGATTCCCGTTACACATCTTTCTAAGGGCTTTTATTTCTTGCAATTGGTTACCCCCACCGGCATATCTACATCTAAAATTATCATTGATTAATATTATGATTACCACAAAATTATCAATTGCTGAAGCACAATACTTCCTGCCTTTAACCGCCCCTGCTGCTCCTGTTGAAAAAGCGTATCAAGAGTTAGTTTCCAAGACAGGAAAAGGCAATGATTTTTTGGGGTGGCTTGACCTCCCCGAAACAGTTTCAACTGACTTAATTGCTGAAATTAACAGCACTGCCAAAAGTCTTGCTGCCACCGCTGAAGTGATTGTGGTTGTGGGTATTGGCGGCTCATACTTGGGCGCACGCGCTGTGATAGAAGCACTGCAACATCCCTTTAAGGCGTTGTTGCCCCATAATAAAACACCGTTGGTACTTTTCGCCGGAAACAGTATGGGAGAAGATTATCACAAAGGATTAATGGACCTGCTTGATATTAAAGATTATGCCGTAATCGTAATTTCAAAATCGGGAACAACCACCGAACCTGCCATCGCCTTTCGGATTTTAAAAGAACATTGTGAGAAGAAGTATGGCAAACTTGAAGCGCAAAAACGAATTGTTGCCATTACCGATGAGAAAAAAGGCGCACTCAAAAAATTAGCCACTGAAGAAAATTACCGGACTTTTGTTATTCCCGACGATGTGGGCGGGCGTTACTCCGTGCTCACCCCAGTAGGATTGCTGCCCATTGCTTGTGCCGGATTCAATATCGAAAAACTGATTGCCGGAGCAAAAAAAATGAGGAATCACCTTTTGCAACATCCTCATCTTAGCGAAAATATAGCCATGCAATATGCACATACCCGTTTTTTGTTGTATAAAGAAGATAAGAAATTGGAGTTGGTGGTGGCGTACGAGCCGCAACTGTTTTTCTTTATTGAGTGGTTTAAACAACTTTTCGGCGAAAGCGACGGCAAAGCAGGCAAGGGAATTTTCCCTGCAGGCGCTGTGTTTTCAACAGACTTACACTCATTGGGACAATATATTCAGGAAGGGGAACGTCATCTATTTGAAACGGTACTCTCTGTTGAAAAAGTGGCTTCTCATTTGCCTATTCCATTTGATCACAATGATTTGGACGGTTTAAACTATTTGCAACAAAAAAGCATGCATGAAATAAATCTTACAGCGGAAGAAGGCACGCGTTTGGCGCACCTCGCCGGCGAGGTGCCCAACATCCGTATCGTTATCCCTGAAATTTCGGAAGAAATTTTGGGCGAACTGATCTATTTCTTCGAATTTAGCTGCGCATTAGGCGGATATTTGTTAAACATCAATCCCTTCGACCAACCCGGAGTGGAAGCCTATAAATCTAATATGTTCCGTTTATTAGGAAAAAAGTAAAATGAAAAAGATTATCATCGTAAACGGCGTCAATTTGGGAGAGTTAGGCTCGCGGGAAGTGGATGTTTACGGACACACCGACTTCCACACCTATCTCAATCTTTTAAAACAACGTTATCCTGAAATTGAATTGCTCTATTTTCAATCGAACAAAGTGGATGAATTGGTAGATTTTATGTTGCAACACAAGTTTTGCGATGGGATGATTTTAAATCCGGGGGCATTTACGCATACTTCAATAATTTTGGCAGACACCATTGCCGCTATGCCTGCAAAAGTGGTAGAAGTGCACATTTCCAACCTGTTCGGTCGTGAGAATTTTAGAAAAAACTCCTTCATTGCCTCCAAATGTTGCGGCTCAATCTCTGGATTTGGGCTTTTCGGCTATGAAATGGCAATAAATTATTTAACACATTAAACTTCATTAAAAACATATTGTCTTTAACATCTCAAATTTATTATTTATGAAAAAAATTATTGTTTTATCTCTGTTAATTGTTTTATCTCTTGCAGTTTCTGCACAAGTAGAAGAAAAACCGGCTAAAAAAGCTAAAGAAAAAAAGAAAGAAGTGGTGATGGTGGAAGATACCACCCCCAAAGTTCCTGAAATTAAGTTTACCTACTTAGTTCATGACTATGGTACCGTCCTGAAAAACGGCGATGGTACTTGTTATTTTGAATTTAAAAACACAGGAAGAGCTGATTTACAACTTACTAATGTTTCCTCATCTTGCGGATGCACCGTGCCACAGTGGCCCAAAGAACCTATCCCTCCGGGTCAATCAGCGCAAATTAAAGTATCTTATAACACAGGTAGGGTAGGACCCATCAATAAAAGTGTTTACGTTGAGTCAAATGTAGGAGAAAAAATTACGCTCAACATAAAAGGAAATGTGATTGAATCGCCGCAAGAAATTGTGCCGGAGAGTAAAGAGTCGCCGGTGATGAAGGGGAATTAAGAATTAGGAATTAAGAATTAGGAATTAAGAGTTCACCTATACACCTTTACACCTATACACCTTTACACCAATAATATCTTTATGAAAAAAATAGCGTGTTTTATAAGTATTTGCATGATAATGAGTTCTCTGTGCTTTGCGCAGGGAAAAGGGAAGAAGGAAGCAGAAGCCTCGACGCCATTTGTGCCGAAAGTAACTACGGGGGCGGAGATAGAGTTTGATATTGTTACATTTGATTATGGCACTTTGGGAGCAGGGGAGGTAAAAACAGGAATCTTTACTTTCACCAATGTGGGCAACAAACCATTAGTACTGTTTGATGTGATCGTTTCGTGCGACTGTACCGAAGTGGAATGGCAGAAGGAACCGGTAATGCCTGGAAAAAAAGGTACAATAAAAGCTGTTTATACTGCAAAAACAGCGGGTGTAATCGCCAAACAGATTACGGTACAGTCGAATGCGCAGACAGATAGGGTAAGGTTGCAATTAAAAGGGAATGTAAAGGAATGATTTTTGTTTTTTTGTTCAATCATTGCAAAGGCTCTAAAGATAGAGTAAACAATACTGTGAATCAATGATTAACAATAATTTCACCAATAATCGCATTAAATAGCAATTTCCCTATCAGTTCATACCCTGCCTTTGTGAAATGCAGGCGATCATTTTGGGCTAATTTTTCCAAGCGCCACTTCTCCATGGAGTGTAAGCCTCCCATAATTTCAAATTGGTCGAATACGGCGCCGCCAATCTCCTCTGCCAATTCATACATGACTTGCCTAACCACCAAAGCGTTTTTGTTGACTTGGTATTTTTTTCCTACTTTTTTGTAACTATCATTGTTTGTGATAAATATAAAAAAACAATGGGGATTTGCTTTCTTAAATTGATTCGCTAAAGCCAAATACTTTTCTTTAAAAATATCAGAATTGTAGTCGGCTTCGCTGGCATCGTTGATACCCAAGCCAAAGATGACCATATCGGGAGACAACAGCGGAATCTCTTCTTCAAAATGTGGGCAACGCAAAAATGCGTCCACACTGGCGCCATTTACGCCAATGGAATGGTACGTAATGCCCGGATTTTCATTTTCCAACAAAAAGCCGCTAATGGTAAAAGTGTTGCTGTCCTTTGTTATCAAAGAAAAGGCAAAAGAATCTGTTACATTGATATTTTGATAAACAAATTGACGTTTTTCGGGAAGGATTGCTGAGGGTAAAAAGTCAACGGAATCAATCCGTAATATGGGAATACAATCAGTAGCATCATCAGCAAATCCCAACAGCGTAATTTTTGTAGTATTAAATTTTGTTAGTGAATCGCGGTGAACGATTCTTATCTCTGAAATGGAATCCAATGTATAAACGGCTATACCTGTTACCCCAAGCGGTTTAGCATGTTCTTTGTGCACATTTCTAACTAATCCGAATCGACCTGTTGATCTTGTTCTATAGTCTATGGGATTATTACATTTTGGAGCAGCTGCGTATGGAAAGAGCATTCCCCTGCCTGCCTTTAAATAAGGGTATGCTCTCAAAAACTCTTGTCGCACCGTGTTGGGAAATGTGCCGGCTTGCACGTGAGACCCCCCAATATGCACAATATTAATATTTCCGGTATTGTGTGATACAACAGAATCGAACTTTGATGCAAAATGTTTTAAAAAAGATTTATTTTGTGAAAGATGCAATGTGTCAGCTTTATAGTTTATAAAACTGTAAGTTTCAACAGGCACTTTTTGTGGTTGCGCAAAACCAGCACCCCACAAAGCACTAATGATAAATAGAAATCTATAAAATATGTTAAAATAAGTTCTCAATTATTTCAGTCTATTATTTTCATCGGGGAAAATAATGTGGGGTTTAAAAGTTTTTGCTTCTTCAAAATCCATAATAGCATATGAAATAACGACAACGGCATCACCTACATACACTTTTCGTGCGGCAGGACCGTTTAGACAAATGACGCCTGAATCCTTTTCTCCTTTGATAACATAAGTTTCCAAGCGCTCGCCGTTATTCAAGTTGAGGACATGTACTTTCTCGTTTTCAATTAGATTTGCAGCATTCATCAAATTTTCGTCAATCGTAATACTACCGACATAGTTTAAATTAGCTTCGGTAACAGTAACTTGGTGAATTTTGGATTTAACAACTTCAATAAACATCTTATAGTGATTAGTGATCAATGATTAGTGGTTAATGGTAAAAAATAGTGGTGGTTATTTGAAACGGATCATGTCTATGAGTCTTACTTCTCCGATAGTGAAGGCTACGCAAGCAACTACGCTTGTTGCATCATCTAATGAGTCAACTGATTTCAAGGTTATTTCATCAATAATAGTAAAATAATCTAATTTAATAGGTTCTAATTTTTTTACTTCGGCGAAAACAAAATCGTTGATTTTCTTCACACTTGTTGTGCCTAAGGCTTTCGATTTATTAATGATGCCATACACTTTTGATGCGATATTTTTCTTCGCAAATGAAAGTAGTTGGTTTCGGGAGCTCATTGCCAACCCGTTAGGTTCTCTAATGACCGGACAGGAGACAATGGTTACTTCTGATTTTGTTTGCTCCACCAATTGACGGATAATGGCCAATTGTTGAAAATCTTTCTCACCAAAATAGGCTCTATTGGGTTGCACGAAATCAAACAGGCGTTTCACAATAGTGGCAACTCCGTTAAAATGTCCCGGACGGGAAGCACCTTCCATAACCGTTTCCAATCCGCCAAAACTGTAGTTCTCTGTCGGGCTTGTTGGAAATATTTCTTGCACTGCAGGCGCAAAAACGATGTCAACACAGTGTTCAACCATCAGCAAATCTTTCTCAAGATCACGTGGATATTTTTCCAAATCATCCGGTTTATCAAACTGTAATGGATTCACAAAAATTGAAAGCACTACGACTTGGTTTTCGCTTTTTGCTTTCTTAATCAATGAAATATGACCTTCGTGGAGCGCGCCCATTGTCGGTACAAAACCAATAGTTTTGCCATTACTTTTAATCCTGAGAAGGACCTCTTTAAGCTTCTCAATAGTTTCAATTAAAATCATAATACATTTATTCAAAAGAAGCGCAAAAGTAGGTTTTTTTATTTAATGGAAAATGTGAATAATTTTTTATTTAGATATAGTGCAATATCATTCTCTCACCGCCCCTTTTTTCATTCATAATCCATTACACACCGGACACTCAATCCATCTGATTTCTCTGTTTGAATTATTTCAACTAAATTACAATAATATGATATTGAGTGGTAGTGTGCATATATTTCAGAAAGGGCATTGTTCGACCAATAGGCAGTGAAGCCGTGGAGGTCAACAAATCTATCTGTTTTTCCGTTGTACCTTCCAGCAGGGAGGGCATTAAATCCTGTGGCATTCGTTCCGCCCGCAACAACCCAGTAGTTGGTACTTCTTAAA
>WQSU01000016.1 GCA_009787675.1 Lentimicrobiaceae bacterium | reverse complement strand
CTGATGGACAACATTTTGCCAGCGATATTCTTCTGTTTAAGAAAGCAGTTGAGAAAAATCCGGACGCATTGATTGTGGGCAATCGCAATCTGACACAGGAAAATATGCCGAAAAAAAACAGTTTTGCCAACAAATTTTCTAATTTTTGGTTTGCCTTGCAAACAGGCACAAAATTGCCGGATACACAAACCGGATTCCGCTTGTATCCTTTGGAAAAAATGGGGTCACTCCGTCCATTTACATCCCGTTATGAAGCTGAATTAGAAATACTTGTTCGCTGTGCTTGGCGGGGCATCAAGCTGGTATCCGTACCTATTCAGGTGTATTATGCTCCCGAAGAAGAGCGGGTGAGCCATTTTCGTCCGGGTGTTGATTTCTTCCGTATCAGTCTGTTAAACACGCTGTTTGTTGTCTTGGCGCTCGTTTATGGGTATCCGGCGAAATGGGTACGCTACTTGATGAGGAAGTAGTATCATGTCATGATTATTATGTAGCAAACTGGATTAAATGTGGATTTAAACAAAAAATGTTATTCAATACAATCTTAAAAATTTGGGCAGTAGCGTGTTTCAAATAGCAGAAATTTTCTACAAAAAAAATATATTTACGACATTATTGTCATGACTTTACGGTAGTAATCCCAAAAGTAAATGCGCTTTGGCAATCACAAAAAACGACTTTTTTGGCTAAAAGCCTGAATTATTAACGTTTTTTATGATATATAGCGGCAGTGTAGGGTAAACTTCTCCTTCTCTTCCTCTTTTTTATATCCCCCAAACTCAACCAGACGAAAAAAATGGAAGCAATTCAATATCAAACCCAAAATTACTAAAATAATACCTGCTAAAAACAATCCCTGAAACGGGTCATACACTAATTCTACCACACAAAATTCAGGATTTTCGGAATGCTGCCGGTCATAACTGAGTAAATATAAATCTTGCCCAAACCCCATTTTACATGGATGGTTCATCCGTAACGAAATGGCTTCTGTATCACTGTTTTCTTCCACATTAATAATTGCCTCAAAATTCTTTGGTTCTCCCGAATCGTAAAAATCAACTCTAAAATTTATTAATGTCAATGCAAAAGGCACAATCTTCAGTTCATTATCTTTGGTAATGAAAACGTTAGTTTTGTCGGTAGGGAGTAAAACGGCTTTTCCGCGCCAATTATGAAAATATCCTAAAATCATCGCCAAAACAATAAGCGCAATGCCAAGGTGAGAGGAGATTAAGGGTAAATATTTAATAATAACTTTCATTTCAGCAACTCCAGTGCTTCCGTAATGGGAATTTTTCTCTCGTTATGAAACGCTATAATAAAAGCGTCGGCGTAATGTTTTTTTACTTCTTTGAGCATGGGTTGCACCTCCTCTAAAGTCTTAAAATCTCCGGAAGTGTATTTCCATACGCCGTTTTCATGATATTTTTTTACATCAGACAGTGAAGAGAATTTTTTATTGGCTGTGCCTATATTATCTTTGCTTGTAAAAAACTGTATTCTGAAACAGATATTGTTTGTTATTGTTTCCGGTTGTACAGGTTTTTCTACTTCGGAAGGTTCAACAGATAATGTTGTTTCTGCACTATCAGGAAGATTTTCTATTTGTGAGACAATTTCAGGCTGAGAAGGATTTTGGTTTTCAGATACCACCATCGGTCTCTTGGCATTTGGAACAGCCAAAAATGGTTTGGAGTTTCCCTCAATCAAGTTTTTATATTCTACAAAAGCATTATAGATGCTTATTGCCATCACTTCCTGATTTTCTTCCTGCAACAAAAACTTCTCCTCTTCCGCATTGGATATAAATCCCAATTCAATTAAAATGCTGGGCATGGCTACTTGGTGAAGCACAAAAAGGCTACCTTGTCTCACATTTCTGTCAACTAACTTGGTGTTGTGGATCAGATGTTTTTGCACTTTTGAAGCTAATAGGGTAGAGTTGTTCAGGTATGCCGAAGAATATAAAGAGAAAATGATGTAGGCTTCGGGCGAGTTGGGGTCAAAGCCGGAATAGTTGGTTTCATAGTCTTTTTCCAACAAGATATCGGCATTTTCTTTTTTGGCAACGGCTATACTTTCCGCCGTTTTTCCTATTCCCATTACAAATGTTTCAACGCCGGTGGCAGTTTTAGTTTCGGCAGAATTACAATGAATAGAGATGAACAGATCTGCTTTGTTTTTATTGGCAATTTGTGCACGTTTGTACAGCTCCACCGTTTCATCTTTTTTTCGTGTGTATAAAACGGTAACGTCATCAAGATTTTGGGAAATCAACTCGCCAACACGTAACGCTACTTTGAGGTTAATCTCCTTTTCTTTAGACAGTTTACCTACTGCCCCCGGCTGCTGTCCGCCATGTCCGGCATCAATAACTACCTTCGCGATCTTGTCTTTGGCTTGCCCAAAAGTTGCTATGTTAAAAAAAGTTAATAGAAAACATACTAAAAGAAAGGTTTTAATGTTCATAATCTTATATTTTTGCATACTTATTTAAGAACAAACACAAAAATAACAAACTTTGACCATACTGAATCTGCCTTGAAGAAAAAAATATACGTACACCATTGTTTATATCTTTTCCGTATGAACATCTTTTTTTTGTTCAGTATGTTTTTTATTTTCAATAATTTATATGGACAAGTTGATGAAATGCAAAGGGAAAGCGATACATTTTTTTTCTCAAAAGATTCTGTTTTGGTTCCTTTAGACTCTTTGAGAACAGCAGGAGATACGTTGCTCATGGCGCAGGATTCTCTTGCTTTGGATACCCTATTGAGCGTTTCTTCAAAGAAATTATCACCCAACGCCATTGAGGCTTCGGTGAAATATATTAGTCAAGATTCCATTATTATCAACTTGATAAATAAAAAAATCTTTTTGTTTACAGATGCGAAGACCTATTATGAAGATATTGAATTGACAGCAGGTTTTATGGAGTTTGGATTTGTAAACAGCGAGTTGTATGCATCGGGAGTAGCAGACAGTTGCGGGCATATTCATGAACCTCCCGTTTTTAAACAAGCTGACAGTGAGTTTTGTTCTCAAGAGATTATCTACAATTTTAAAACAAAAAAAGGAAAAGTTACCAAAGTAATTACAAATGAAGGAGAAGGCTATATACATGGGCACTACGTAAAATATGTAGAGGATAAAACTTCTTATATAAAAGGGGGACAATATACTACGTGCAATTTAGAACATCCTCATTTTCAAATACGTTTTAACAAAGGAAAAGTAATTCAGGATGAAAAAATTGTAACAGGACCGGCGTATTTAAGTTTTGGAAATATTCCTTCGCCGTTGGCGCTTCCTTTTACCTACGTTCCTATTCAAAAGGAGCGTTCTTCGGGAATTGTTTTACCTCATTTTGGATCATCAGGAAATAGAGGGTTCTATTTTCAAGACTTTGGATACTATTTTGGTATTAACGATAATTTTGATTTACAGTTATCGGGCGACATATACACACGAGGCAGTTGGGCGGCAAAAGCAAAAGCAAACTATGTTTTTAGATACAAATGCAATGGCACAGTTGAACTGACTTTTTCGCAAACTTTTGAAGGAGAAATACCCCCTCGAAATCATAAGGAAGATTATCGGGTGTATTGGAAACACAATCAAGATTCTAAATCGCACCCTACCACCCGTTTTAATGCACACGTTAATGTAATTAGCCAAACCTTTAATAACAACAATCTTTCCTCTACTTCCGACTATTTGTCGAACCAATTCAATTCTTCAGTTAATTTTTCGAGCAACATTAAAGGTGTTTTCAATTTTGACGCTGCTGTTACTTATTCTCAAAATACCTCAAGAAAAGATGTTAATCTTACGTTACCGTCTCTCAATATGTCTGTGGTTCAATTCTATCCTTTCCGAAAAAAGTTTAAAGCGGGTAAATTGAAATGGTATGATAATATTTCTTTAAGATGGGAATCTCAGATGACGAACCAGATAAATACTATCGACTCGCTTTTTTTTAAACCTGAAACGTGGCAGAAAACGCAAATCGGAATAAAACACAGAATTCCTTTACAAATTCCCATCAAAATGGGGAAATTTAATTGGAATACCAATGTTTCGCTGGATGAAAAATGGTATTTGCAACGTCAGGAGCAGGAGTTTGGTATCATTATGCTAAACGATACTACTCCAAGAAAACAGGTTAATTATGTCTTCCAGCGTGGTTTTTGGGCTTTACACGATCTGAATCTTTCTACATCGTTAACTACTAAGATTTATGCTACCTATTACAGAAAAAAAGGGGTGGCTGCCATTCGGCACGTGATGACACCTGATTTAAATTTTACATTTCGACCTAATTTAAGTAACAATACATACGGCACTTATTTTAATACACTTACAGGAGAAAAGGAAGAGTATTCCTACTTCGAAGGCGCTATGTACGGAGGCGCTTTGCCAAGAATGCAAGCCATTACCAGTTTTACGCTCAATAATAATATTGAACTTAAAGTAAGGTCGAAAAAAGATACGATCACAGGCACCCGAAAAATTTCAATTTTTGATAATTTGGCAATTTCATGTGGCTATGATTTTGCTGCCGATTCGCTTAATTGGCGCCCGCTTTCCATATCAGGACGTACCTCGCTATTCTCTTTTTTAGATATTACATTTGGACTGGCTTTCGATCCTTATATCATTAACAAAAATGGAAGACGCGTGCACCAAACAGAAGCCAAAGTGAATCATCGGGCAATGCGCTTATCTGAATCAAATTTGAATATTGGTTTAAATTGGCGACTGAATCGAGATTTTTTTAAAGGCAAGAAAAAGAATGAAAATACTGTTAATGATGCGGTTGGACTTTTTCCTGACCATACGCAGGGAATATCTACCATGCGTCCCGATTTTAATAATCCCTGGAATATTACCCTTAATTATTCATTTTATTATAATGTTTTTGATAATTTAGCTTTTTACATATTAGGAGCTAATAAACAGTATGATAGCAAAATTACGCAAACTGTTAATATCGCTGCAGATGTGAGTATTACAAGAAAATGGAAGATTGATGTGAGAACAGGATATAGTATTCAAGAAAAAAAGATCACCTTCACTGAAATTAATATTTATCGCGATTTACACTGTTGGGAAATGAAATTGGGATGGGTGCCTTTCGGCGATAGAAGAGGATGGAATTTTAAAATTAATGTAAAGGCTTCTGTTCTACAGGATTTGAAATATGAAATGCGGAGGGATTTTTGGGATAATTATTAGAGGTGAGGAATGAGAGGTGAGGAATGAGAGGTGAGAGGTGAGGAATGAGAGGGATATAATTTAGAGGGAATTGCGTTTATATTGCACTAAAAACACGCCGGAAATTGCCATAATAATGCCTACTACTTTCGGCAGTGTTATGGCTTCGTTTAATACATAAAATGCAATAATAACGGTCATTACCGGAATAAGGTTTACAAAGATGTTGGTGCGGGCCAAGCCCAATATACGCATGGAGCCAATGTAAAGAATAAAGGCGATAGAGGAGCAAAAAATGGAAAGAATGAGCAGAAAACTTAAATTCGTAATATCTCCTAAAGCATGGTATTGAAAGGTGATCGTTTCTCTGTCATTCACAATAAAAACTAAAGGTAAATAGGCGATCAAACCTAAAATGTTTTGCCATGTAATCACTACAATAGGACTATAGGTAGTAGGGATTTTTCTAAGGAAATAATTATACCCTATGGTTGAAAAAACAGCGCCGAATGCTAAAAAAACACCCAACAGTCTAAAGTCGGCATGACCAAAACTGGGCAACAACATAATGACAATTCCGGAAATGGACAACATGATGCCGAAAAAATTGAGCCCGTTTAATTTTTCTTTAAAGATGAAAACCGCCATCAATGCCACAAACAGTGGAATAGTAGCTATAATTACGGAAACTACAGAAGCATCGCAGAATTGCAAACTGTAGGTTTCAAACAAAAAATAGATAAATGGTTCAAAAAACGCCAATCCAATGAAAAATTTGAGATCTTTTTTAGCAATAATGAACGCTTTTTTATAGACAATCACGCAAAAAACTGCAAAAAAGAGCGAAGCGATAACGCAACGCATAAAAATAATGGTGATGGAATTAAAGTCTAATTGCAGGTGCTTGGTAAGCACAAAAGAGCCTCCCCATAAAAACATGGATATGAGGAGGTATATGTAGTAAATCAATGATTTATGTTTCACGCGGCAAAAGTATAGTTTTATTAATGCTATAAATAAATATTTAATTCATTATCAATAAGATTATTATTAATCTTGAAAACAACGGAACTAAATCTTCTCAGCAAATGGTTTTTGTTCACGGATTGGTAGCCCGTTGCAGCATTGATTGCTTTTGAAGCTACTTCAATCGTTAGTTTTTCACCTTTTTTGTCTTTAAGTTTATCTTCCAAAATATCTTTCCACAAAGCGCTTAACACCAATTCTTTGAATGAAACATGGAAAGGTCCTGCCACCAAGCTGTCTCCCGTAATCAATCCTTCGGAGGGATGCAAGCCCATTCTTAAAATAGTTACCTTGTTTTCAGTAAAAAGTTTCATCAGATGTTTGCACCATTCTACGGCTTCCTCCAAAGAAAGTGGGGTATATTTTCCTGAATTGTAGATAATTTCAAGCGGAGTATCTTTAATGACAAGCGTTGGATAGACACGTGTATAATGTGCCCCCATATCAATGATTCCTTGTGCTGTTTTCAGCGTTTTTTCAAAACTGTCTTCGGGCAATCCAATCATCATTTGCAAACCCAATTTGAATCCTTTTTTCAAAATTAGGGCAGCGGCATTTTTCACATCGTCAACATTGTGCCCGCGTCCTGATTTAGCAAGCACCTCATCATCTAACGATTGCACACCAAGTTCAATCGTTTCGACCTTGTATCTCTTTAAATTCTCTAGTATTTCCTCCGAAATATAGTCGGGACGTGTGGAAAGCATCAGCGATTCTATTTGCCCCGACTCAAGATAAGGTAAAACGATATTGAGGTATTGATTTTGTTCCACTATGCTCATTCCTGTGAAACTGCCCCCGAAAAAGCCAAGTTTTTTAACTCCGTTTGCCGGAAAAGTGTTTAGATATTTTTCAATAGTCTTTTTTATCTCCTCGTTTGATGGCAATTGCATCTTATTTGCAATCGTATATTGATTACAATAAATACATCTGAAAGGACAAGCTTTTTCAGGAATAAAAATGGGGATGGTGTAGTATTTTTTCATAGATTATTGAATCGGCAAAAAAAGGTTTATTTTTATTTATTGCATAAAAAATGCATACAATTTCATACTATGAACTCGTAAGGTTTTAAAAAAAATTCCTAAATTTATGCTGATAATCAATGGATGTTTATAAATTATTTGTGCAAAAATGCATATTTTGCGAACAAATAAATTTGAGTATTTTTGCACTTCAATCCGTCTTATGAAAAATACAATAAATAATGTAGACACATTGTTTCTACAAAAAACTATCACTTTAGCGGAAGAGAATGTGCTTTCAGGTAAAGGCGGTCCTTTTGCTGCAATTATCACAATGAATGATGTAATTATTGCCACAGGCACAAACATAGTTACTACTATTAATGATCCCACCGCCCATGCAGAAATATCGGCAATTAGAGAGGCGTGTCGTGTGCTTGATGATTATAAATTAGAAGGATGTACTCTCTATTCGAGTTGCGAGCCTTGCCCTATGTGTTTAGGTGCCATTTACTGGGCTCGACTTAAAAGATTAGTCTTTGCCGCTGGCAAACATCAAGCCAAAAATGCAGGCTTTGATGATGCTTTTATTTACAAAGAAATAAAACTTTCTAATAGCCGACGTCATTTAGAAACTATACAAATAAAGATACATGAAGATAAAAGTCCGTTTGAGCTTTGGGCACGTAGTACAATAAAACAAAAATATTAAGCAAAAGCACTTGTTTTAAATAAAAAAAATGTTAAATTTTGGAACATTTATATTTTTAGGGTAAAATAATTTCTTTAAGAGTGTTTTTTTAAAAATGAATATCAAAGAGTTGACTGAAAAATGTAATAAGTTTATTTTGGGAGCATGGATAAAGAGTTAGTCAAAAAGTATATATATAAAACAACCTTATATTTTAAACGATTTTGGTGTAATAACTCCTATCAGTTGCAGAATTACAATCACGATTAAGATGAGCACAATATAACGGATAAACGGGGCGCCTTTTTTTATTGCCAAGCGAGCTGCTAACCAAGCGCCAATGACATTTCCAATGGCATGAACCAGCCCAAAACTCCAACAAACATTGCCTTGTAAAGCGTAAATAAACAATGAAAACGGAATGTAACACAACACAAAAACATTTTTTAACACATTGGCTTTTAGCAAATCGTAACCATTAACCAATACAAGGACTGCGAGGAGCAGGTAGCCGATGCCTACATGTACAAAACCGCCGTAAACGCCCAACAAAAAGAACATTAGGTGTTGTATCGGGGATACTTTACGATTCACCAAATCGGGTTTTTCGTGAAGATACCTGTTGGGATTGATGAGCATTGAGATTCCAAATAGAATCACCATTCCGGCAAAAATGTATTGAAACAATCTGTTTGAAATGAAACCGGCAATGGCTGCGCCGGTAAGGCTGCCCAAAATGAGGGGGACGACTAATTGCAGTACCTTTCGCCAATCTATAAACTTATTTTTCTGGAAATAGGCAACCGCCGTAATATTCTGGAATGCAATGGCAATGCGATTCGTTCCGTTGGCAATCAAAGGTGGCAGTCCAAAAAACATAAAAACTGACAAAGAAATCACGGTACCACCGCCGGCAAGTGTATTAATAAAGCCGACAATAATTCCGGAGCAGATCAAAATAATGATGGAAATCCATGTTAGTTCCATCTATATCATATTTTAGGCTTTTAAAGCAATTTGACTTTCTACCAACTGTTTGTCAATGAATATTCTACCGCAAGCTTCACACACAATAATTTTCTTATGTAAATGAATATCCAATTGGCGTTGTGGTGGAATTGTACTGAAGCAGCCCCCACAAGCATCGCGTTCAATCAATACAATTGCCAAACCATTACGGGCGTTGTTGCGAATGCGTTCAAATGCGTTCAATAAACGATAATCCACATTCTTTTTTAGGCTTTCAGCTTTTTGGATCAGCTCTTGTTCCTCTTTTTCGGTTTCGGCAATAATATCGGTAAGTTCATTTTTCTTTTGTACTAAAATCTCTTCAATTTCTTTACGTTTCTCTTCAAATTCTGCAATATCTTCATTCTTTGTAACAATATCCGTATTAAATTTGCTTTTGTGTTTTTCCGCTACCTGAATCTCTAATTTTTGATATTCAATTTCTTTTGTAAGTGATTCATATTCACGATTATTACGCACATTATTTTGTTGTTCCTCATAACGCTTAATCAATCCATTGGCTTCTTTCATTTTTGCGTCTTGCGCTACTACTTTCTGTTTCAGTTCGTCCAACTCCTCTTTGTGTTTTTCAATACGTGTGCGCATCCCTTCCAAAGCATCTTCCAAATCGCGCACTTCGTGGGGAAGTTCGCCTCTCACAACGCGAATTTTATCAATTTGGGAACAAATTTGCTGTAAATTGTATAATGAAAGAAGTTTTTTCGCTATGGTAATCTCTTCAACACCTTCTTGAGGGATGTTTTCGGGAAGATGAGTAATGTTTTCATTATACTCCACAGTTGGTTGATTTTCAGTTACTTTTTTCTTAGCCATAATGTTTATTTTTGGATAATGTCGTTATGTTTATGCTTTGTTTACTATCGGAAATTCTGCTTCCGTAAAATGGGTGGCAAAAGTATTAAAATTTTCTTTTAAAAGTGAAAATATTATTTCTCGTATAAAGTGCTCACCCTCAAAGTGTCCGATGTCAATAAGCAGCATTTTGTTTTCAGGAATGAAAAAATCGTGATATTTCAAGTCGCCGGTAATAAAGGCATCCGCACCTGCCGCCAGAGCATCGGTAACGAACGATGCGCCGCCACCGCCACAAACCGCCACTTTTTTAATTTCCGCATTACAATCACCTGAAAATTTCACAAAATCAAGATTCAGTTTTTCTTTTACATAGTGAATAAAATCCTTAGCCAAAATAGGTTTTGGCAACACGCCGATTCGCCCCAATCCCACGTTTCTGTCTTGGTTTTCCAAGGCAATAATATCAAATGCCGGCTCTTCATAAGGGTGGTTTTGATACAGAGTTTCAATTACTTGGCGTTTTTTATTTTTGGAAAAGATGATTTCAATACGTTCTTCTTCCACTCTTTCAATGCGATTGGGTGTTCCAATGTGTGGATGTGCACCCGACAGCGGCTTAAAAGAGCCGAGCCCTTCGCAAGAGAAACTGCAGTGCGAATAATTACCAATGTTGCCACAGCCCACACGAAACAAGGATTCTTTCAACATCACACTGTTTTCAGAAGGTACAAAAACCACCAATTTACAAAATTGACTTTCTTTGGGCGACAAAACAGAAAGTTTTTGTAATTCCAATTTTTGGGCAAAAAGTACATTGCCGCCTGCCGTGCCGCTATCAATATTGGTGTGCATGGAATAAAGTAAAACTTTGTTTTCCAATGCTTTAATGATAATTTTTCCTACGCGGTTGTTTGGTTCAATTTTTCTAAGACCATTTTTATAAATGATGGGATGATGTGAAACCACCATATTGGCGCCTTTGGTAATCGCCTCATCAATAACGGCTTCGCTCATGTCGAAACACACTACAATGCCGGTAATATCTCGTGTAATATCGCCGCACTGAACGCCGCAATTGTCAAAATCTTCCTGCCAATGCAAGGGGAATTTTTGTTCTAAAAAATGAATGACTTCTTTGATTTGCATAATGTTTTGATTTTTTTTGTCTGTTGGCTGAAGCCAACGGCAATTAAATAATAAAAATCACTTAATTACTCTTTTTTTATAGATTTCTACTACATTCTCTAATAATGAGGCGATTGTCATAGGACCTACGCCGCCCGGTACGGGTGTGATGGCTGCCGCCTTCTTTTCGATGTTGGTAACGTCAATGCTGTTATAAATATCACCTACTAACTTGCCGTCCACGCTGTTAATGCCTACATCTACTACTACTGCGCCCTCTTTCAGCATATCGGCGTTCACCAAGTTAGGGTGCCCAATGGCGATAATCAAAATCTCTCCCTGTCGGGTTAAATAGGCTAAATCTCTTGTTTTAGAATGACAAACGGTAACAGAGGCGTTCTCGCGCAACATCAACTGCGCCATAGGTTTGCCCACCAAATTACTTCTACCGATAACTACACAATGTTTTCCAGTAATAGACACATCCTCAGCCTTTAATAATGACAAAATTCCTTTGGGAGTACAAGGAATAATGGCATCGTTGGAGATGTTGAGCAAGCCAACATTCATGGGGTGCAACCCGTCCACATCTTTTTTATAATCAATGGCTTGTAAAATGACGCTTTGGTCAATATGTTTAGGAAGAGGCAGTTGCACGAGAATAGCGTCCACTTCGGGGTCGTTGTTCAGCGTTTCTATTAAGGCTAACAGTTGATCTTGCGAGGTAGAAAAGGGCATAATGTTCAAATCGCACAAAATACCGATTTCGTTGCACGATTTTTTCTTGCTTTTCACATAAGAGGCACTCGCGGGGTCGTCGCCCACCAGCACAATACAGAGTTTAGGCGCCCGTTCATGTTTTTTTACTAAATACTCTATTTCAATAGCTAAGACCGACTTTATTTTCTTGGCTAAAGCAGCCCCATTTAATATTTTCATAAAACTTTAAAATTGGCGGCAAAGGTAGCGATTTTTTCCTAATTTCGACAATGCTGTTTTAAAGTGTTGATATTAGGAACAGATGAAAGCAAATTTATTTTTTTAAATTTCAGTTACAACGATCCACTACTTTTTCTATATTTGCCGCTTAATTTTTTGTTCATTCTATGAATACTGAGACCTTTTATTTTTTATTAATTGGCTTTCTTTTTTGCTTGGCTATCTTCGATTTAACGGTTGGAGTAGCTAACGATGCCTCCAATTTCTTGAGTCAGGCGCTCGGCAGCAAAGCCGGCAAAGTGAAAACTATTCTTGCTGTAGCCGCATTAGGCATCCTTGTGGGAACAATTTTTAGCAACGGCATGATGGAGATAGCCCGAAACGGGATCTTCCAGCCGCAACACTATTTCTTTAAGGAAATAATGTTTATATTGATTGCCACTATATTAACAGATGTCATTCTCTTAGACCTTTTTAACACACTGGGATTGCCCACTTCAACCACAGTATCGCTGATATTTGAGTTGCTGGGCGCCACATTCGCCATGGCGACCATCAAAATTTTCAACAACCCCGAATATACCTACGCCATGCTGTTAAATACCGACAAAGCCTTGCAGGTTATTTTGGGTATTTTCCTTTCTGTGGCAATTGCATTTGTTATCGGATCTTTTGTGCAATACATTGTACGTATTATATTTACATTCGATTTCAAAAAAAATATGAAATATTTTGCTGCCATTTTCGGCGGCATTGCCATCACTTCCATTATCTATTTTATGTTGATAAAAGGGTTGAAAGATGTTGGCTTTATGACGCCGGAGGTTAAAGCCAATATTTTAGCACATTCCGGAAAAATTCTATTAGTCTGTTTCGGTTTTTTCACCATTTTAATGCAACTTTTATATTGGTGTAAAGTGAACATCCTAAAGGTGATCGTGCTCACCGGAACGTTCGCCTTGGCGCTTGCCTTTGCCGGAAACGACCTCGTGAACTTTATCGGCGTTCCGCTGGCTGGATTCTCTGCCTTTCAAGCCTATATGGGCGCGGGAGGCGGCAGCATTGACATGATGGAGCCGATGACAGCGCTGGCTTCCGTGAAAAACGGCGGCACAGCCTACGCTGCGCCTTGGTACTTTTTGGTGGGTTCGGGTATCATCATGGTGCTGACTATCGTCTTCTCTAAAAAAGCTAAAAAGGTAATAAAGACATCGTTAAGTTTGTCAAATCAGGGGGAAGGCGAGGAAATGTTCAGTTCTTCCGCGTTGGCGCGAAATATTGTGCGCGGCACCCGAAGAATGGATACCTATGTTGCCAACAACACCCCCAATTCCATTTCACGCTGGTTGAATAAACGCTTTAGCCGTGAGGGAATTAAATTAGAAGATGGCGCTGCATTCGACCTCATACGCGCTTCTGTCAGTTTAATCATCGCCAGTTTGTTAATTGCATTGGGAACGTCACTAAAACTCCCTCTTTCAACTACTTATGTAACTTTTATGGTGGCTATGGGTACATCGCTTGCCGACAAAGCATGGGGCAGAGAAAGCGCCGTGTATCGCGTTAGTGGCGTAATTAACGTGATTGGCGGCTGGTTCATTACCGCTTTTGCCGCTTTTATGATTACGGCTTTGGTGCTGGTTGTTTTATGGTTTGGCGGTGGCATTGCATTGATTATTACTATTGTAGTGGTTATCGTGATTCTTGTACATAACCAAATTGTATTTATCAAGAAAAACAAACAAGAGGACAGCGCACGTATTATGGGCGATATTTTAATTAACAACGACGCCAATAAAGCATTGGTTTTATTGCGAAAATATTGTAGAGAAAACTCTTTAGACACCATAGGATATTTGAAAGAACGCTATCAGCAGGTGGTGCATGCTTTCTGTAATGAAGATGTGAAAACTTTACGCAATCTATCCGCCAAAATCGACAGCCACAAAGATGACGTCAAGAAAATCAAACGAATGGGAACGCTCGGCATTAGAAAACTCTCTGCCACAGATGCTTTTGAACGCGGGCTCTATTTCTATCAGGCAAACGACTTTATCGGGGAGTTGGTGTACGACATTGCCCGCATGAGCGTGGCTTGCGAAGAACATATTGACAACAATTTCAACCCACTTGATGAAGAACAGAAAGCTGAACTGCGTGAAACCACTCAAAGCGTAACCTCTTTCTTGCAAGAAGCCATCAGAATCATCGAAACCGGTGATTATGAAGCACGAAAAGATTTGTTTATCAACAATAAAGACTTAACAAATCAATTTGCCGAAATGAAACGCCGCCAATTAAAACGTATTCAGATCAATCAGGCAAGCACCAAAGTGAGTATGGTTTATATCAGCATTGTGCAGGAAACGCAAAATATTGTTTCATATACAATGAACTTGTTGAAAGTGAACAGAAAGCTGCAGGAGGACAGTTAATTGCTTTACGCTATGAATCTTCCTTTATGCTAAAACTCCGAACTCAGAATAACGTTGAACAAGTATTTGATCCTATTCGCAAAAAATGGGTAACTTTTACCGAAGAGGAGAAAGTAAGACAATTTTTTATTCTACAATTAATCAATGAATTAAATGTACCGGCTTCCCATATTTCGGTAGAGCGGCAAATCACTGTGAACGGACTTACGAAGCGTTACGATATCGTAGTGTATAAAGATGCTAAACCCTGGATGGTGGTAGAATGTAAAGCTCCACATATCCCTTTAACACAAGAGGTTTTAGATCAAGCAGGAAGGTACAACCAAACGTTGAATGCCGAAATTATTGGGGTAACGAATGGGAGAGAACAGAAATTTTTTAAAATAGGATTCTCCTGTTTTGCCCCCCCCTAAAACAAGAGAAAAATTAGAATGCAAACCCGAAATCTATTGAAATCCGCAAAGTTACGTTGTTGGTTAACGTTTGCCGCAAACCCCGAATATCCCATAATAACCACTACTCCAGCAAGACCATTAAGAAAAAGCCCCCTCATTTGACGGTGCGTTACCAAAGCTGGTTAACAAAGAAAACCTCATTCCATAACCAGAATATGCACAAAACTCAAATTCTAAGGGTATCCCCACTTTACAAGTAAAAAAACGCGTGTATTGTAGATTCAAATCAAACATTCCAGACAGGGCTCCAATTACGGTTGTGAAAGTTTTCAATCTTACAACATTTTTAAACTCCTTTTCAGGATTTGTCGTTGTATTTGTATATTAGTCCCACAACCAAACAACCTCATTTTTCATTTTTTTCATTAAATTTTTAACCGCAAAGAACGCAAAGAATTTACGCAATGTGCGCAAAGGAAATAGCGCTTATAGTTTTCTTTAGCGTTGTTTTGCACTAAATCCTTTCATTAGAATCGCAACCTAAACACAGTGATTACCCAAGATGGATATTTATCCATGAAAAAATGATCTATTGCCGTTGGCTAAAGCCTTTTGTTTTTTATCCTCTCCTTTAGCTGTCAGTTAAAACCCTATAGTTTTGAGCCTATAAAAAAATCCTCTTTTTCATCAAAAAGAATATTAAAAGTAGTCATCGTGCCATAGCATTTTGTAATATACTGTTGTAGATTTATCTTCTCCTCATCCGACAGTTCAGCGTGGCTATTAATATTTTGTTCCAAAACACGTAATCTGTCGCGCATCATGACAATTTTATGAAAAAAAACTTCGACAGGAATCTCTTTAGGTTTTAATTCCGTATTGGCAGGTTGCAGGATCATGACTCCGCCTTGCCATTTTTTTCCAAGTTCCACCTTATATTCCAATCCGTTAAATCGATCCAAAACATACTTTAACATCATCTCAATCTCTTTGATATTGATGCCGGTTTTTTGTTCTTCCGATGCTTCAACTTCTTCTATAACATCAAATTGAACATTGAGTTTTGAAAATTCGATTTCACCGCCTCTAACAAAAATAACTTTATAAGTTAAAGGATTGTTTTGGCTAATAATACCTTCACCATATTTTGGATGATCAATTCTTGTACCAACAGTTAATTCTTTTTCCATGTTAAATATAAGTTTATTAAAGTGTTATCAATTTCCAATGAAATAATCTACGGGATTAACAGGGGTTCCATTATACCAAATTTCAAAATGCAAGTATGGTTTTTGAGATTCATGATCTGCATTTCCCATAGTAGCAATAGGGTCTCCCGATTTAACTTTGTCGCCTCTATTTTTTAATAAAAAGTCTAAGTTTTTATATTGTGAAACGATATTTCCACCATGTTGAATAACAATGATTTTACCTTCTTTTTCAGAAGTTTCAACGCTGATTACTACGCCGTCAGCAATGGCAGTAATGAGCGCTCCTTTCTCATTTTCAATATCTATGCCAAAATGTTTATCCTGAATAGAAAACTGTTTAGTAATCTTTCCTAATGCCGGCATAGTAAAAGCAAAGGTTGGATATGAAATATGCTGGGTTAATGGAATATGTATTTTAGTACTTCTTTCAGCAATTTCCATTAATATCTGTTCTGCAGCATCATTTACCTGTTGGGCGGCTTGTTCCGCTTTCTCTTTTTCTGTAATCCTTTTTTGAGAAACTCCCTCCATCTGTGCATCCATTTCTTTATAGACCACAATCTCATTGATAACATTGTAGAAATTATTCAAATAGATACTGTTTAAGTCATTTATTTTTTCTAAAGAATCCACACGGGCAAGCACTTTTCTATATAATTTGTATTCAATAGGGTTTGTATATCCTGGTACATATACGCGCAACGGCGTAAAGGCAATAAGAACTGCCGTAAGCATAATAAGGGCTAAAGAGAATACGACGCCTAACACAAAAATTCTTCTCGGGGTTAACTTGAGGCTAAAAACATCAGAAAGGTTCTCTTCATTTCTGATGATAAGCCAAAAACGATGCTTCCAATATTTTCTTAATATTTTCAAGAAAGATTTAATATTTTTTATATCCATGATAACCTATTAAGATAAAGCCTGATTAATTTTTTTAGAAGACTCCAGAATGGCGTTGTATTCTTCGGGGGTAATGTCGCTTGTAAAAAAATGTACGGGATTTACGGCTTTTCCGTTTTTCCAAACTTCATAATGCAAGTGGGGACCTACCGAAA
>WQSU01000015.1 GCA_009787675.1 Lentimicrobiaceae bacterium | reverse complement strand
TCATTATAAATCGGGGGAATCGAAAAACCGCTATAATAATCTGATATCCAATAATTTCAAAGAACTTTATTTATAAACAACGCAACACTACTGATTAGAAATTAGAAATTAGGAATTAGGAATTTAAGGTTTAAAGTTAAATGAATACAGATATCAAATCTCAAAATAAAGATTATTTTAAGCATGAAACTGCCATTGTTGATGAGGGGTGTTTTATTGGTGTTGGGACAAAAATCTGGCATTTTTCGCATATTATGTCAAATTGTAAAATGGGAGAAAATTGCAATATTGGGCAAAATGTGGTCATTTCTCCTGAAGTAGTGTTAGGAAATAATGTTAAAGTTCAAAATAATGTTTCTATCTATACCGGAGTAACTTGTGGAGATGACGTTTTTTTAGGTCCTTCCATGGTATTTACCAATATTGTAAATCCGCGTTCTGCAATCTGTAGAAGAGAACAATATGAAAAAACCCACGTGGGTAAAGGCGCAACCATAGGCGCAAATGCTACAATTATTTGTGGTCATAACATTGGAGAATATGCATTTATCGGTGCAGGTGCTGTGGTTACCAAAGAGGTTCCCAACTATGCGTTGGTGGTAGGAAACCCCGCACGACAAACCGGATGGATGAGCGAATATGGACACCGCCTGCATTTTAATAATGACGGATTCGCTGTTTGCCCTGAGTCACAACAAAGATATCGTCTTGAAAACGGTAATGTTACACGTTTATAGCGTATTGAAGACCTCCAATAAATAACCTTTTTCTTTTTGGTTGACTAACATTTTCAACGCAGCCACCACCTCTTCCACTGTTCCTACACATTCAAACGGTTTTGTAGGCGTTTTTCCGATAAGTTGGTAGAAAAAGCGCTCCATCTCCGGTTTATTTAGCAAATCTTCGCCAAAAATTTGCAAACGTGTATTTTTATCTATGAATGGCGCTAAAATGATGTAGGCAAACAAACATTTAGGGCAGTTGCAGCACCATACGTTTTCTTTACTCCCTGCGTTACAGCTGCGAAAAACAGGAAAATACTGAGGATATTGCGCAAACTGCTCCGCAATTTGTAATTCCGAAAAAGAGCGAAGATGACTGTAGTAATAGGAACAATCGTTCATATAATCACATATATACTCCTGAAAATCAAGTTCAAATTCCAGCGATTTTGAATACTGATGATTCACCTCTGTGCCCAATATGGTGGCTTCGTTTGCGCTGGCTTCATTCGACAAGGCAATGCTTCGAATGCCTGTTCCGTAACTTGCTAATAATGCGTGAAATGCCAACATGGCGGAGAAAGGAGTGTGCCCGTTCAGAAATCCTTGTTTATTGCATGTTAATAAATTAGCATCAATTTCTCGTTCTAAAATTACAATATCATCTAAAGTGTTAAAACCGGCAATACGCGCACAATCTAAAGTGGCGCCCCGCGGGTTGATAATAAAAGGGATCACTTCTCTTTTTTGGCGCAATTCTTCCAATGTTACTACTGAATCTTTTCCACCGCCAATCGGAACAATCACTCTTTTAGAGTTTATTATCTCTTTAAAGGGCAAATTGGAATAAGGCTTGGCTTCCTCCGCAAAAGAAAAACGTACAAAATTATTCAGGTAACATTTGATCTCATTTTGGTAAAAAAATTCGCTTAACCCTTTGTAATATAGTTTTTTCCACCAGCTCTGTTGTTTTTTGTCAAGTGTATAATTGTGAATTACGATTTTTGGTGAACAGGTTGCTTTCCAATAGCTTATCAATTCAATAAGTCCAATGTTAAAAACGAGTCCTCTCACTTCTTCAGGATTCATAGGTTGTGCATATTTTCCCAACTTTAAAGTCATTTTTGGTTCAAAAACCAACTCATTTGTTTGAAAAAAAAACTGCATAAAAATGCCATTTTCTTTTACTTCAAATTCAAAATTCACATAGTGAAATTGGGTGTATTTTTTTCGCAGGGTAGCAAACATTTCTTTTTTATGTGGTATAAGTTAACTGTTTTTTATTGGCACTTGCCGAATTAGGTGAAAATTGAGCATATTTTAAGAACGATTGAGTGTCATAAACAAACTCAAATTCAATTTCAGGAAATTCTTTACCCTCCATTTTATATAAGTTTCTCATATCTTCAAAACAATCAAAAAAATCTTGTTTTGCTTCCGATATGGTTTTTCCTTGCCCAAGCAGTCCAAAAGGGGGATCCCCATTTGGATCTAACCAAATATCGTAATCTAACTCTTTTCCAATTTCAATAAATGCTTTTATTTTTCTTTTCATATAGATGATTTATTAGAATTACAGTCTTACACCAGAGTCTTTACTAATTGATTTTACAGTACCAGACTTAGCCTCTTCCGATTTATGATGACTAAGAGAAAATTTTAGTTTTGTGATTGGACTATACCACAAAGGGTGTCGCCCACTTTCACTTACACAATAACAACCAGCAACTTTTAATTTTCTCTCAATTTCTGAATATCTCATTTTATTTCTCTTTTGACAACAAGTCGCGAAAGTAGAAAAAAACTCTTCAAAAAAATAAATTCGTAATAATTTTACACTCTTCCAAATGCTCATTATGGAGCCAATAAGTCTGTAAACCGGCTTTTTGCGCTCCAAGAATATGCCGCTCCGTGTCGTCAATAAACAAAGTTTCCGCAGGTATTAAATTTTGTTCAAGGCAAATATGTTGAAATGCTTCCGGTTTGGGCTTTTTTATGCCTAAAGTATGTGAGTAATAGGCTTTTTCGAAATGAGTTTCAAAAATGTTTTCTCCAAACTTTTCAGTAACAAAACGTTCAAATTCAATACAGTTTATTGCATTAGTGTTACTAAATAGAAAAATGCGGTATTTTTTTCCAAGTTGTTTAAGAATATCAAGACGAATTTGCGGAATATCAATTAAGATGGCATTCCATGCGTCGTCAATTTGTTTGTCGCTTAAAATGTTGGGAGATAATGATCTGATAAAGTTTCTGAACTGTTCCGGTGTTATTTTGCCTTCTTCAAAAAGGTCAATTTCAGGGGCTTGCCCCGCTTGTAAGTAAATTTTCTCAAAATCAGATAATCCATAGTTACGAAAAGTATCTGCAATATTCTCATACCTAATGTCATATAGTACACCGCCAAGATCTAAGATTATGTTTTTAATGGAGAAGGGCATAGTGATTAGTGATTAATTGCCGTTGGCTGAAGCCAACGGCAGAGTATTATGTATGATCTTCCAAAATTGCTGGGCAGATTGGTCCCAAGAAAAAGCATGTTTCCTTTCCTTGCCGAGTTTTATGAGGTTTGTGCGGAGTTGCACATCGGTAGCTATTTGTTCCAAAGCATTTGCTATTTCATTGATGGATAGTGGGTTCACTAACAATGCTGCCGCTCCGGCAACTTCAGGCATAGAGGTAACATTGGAGGTAATAACCGGCACGTGCGCAGCAAATCCCTCCACAATAGGAACGCCAAATCCCTCAAAAAGAGAAGTATATACTAAAGCTAAGGCACTCGAAACCACACGGTTCATTTCTGAAGTGGAAATATAACCGGTAAAAATGACCTCATCTTTATATTTTAATTTCTTGTAAGTGTTGCGAATATCATCATCCCAATATTTGTTTGAGCCGGCAAAAACGAATTTATAACCGGCGTGCTTTTCCCGAAACTGGTCAAAAGCCTGCATGATGCGCGCTACATTTTTGCGTTTGTGGGCAGAGCCAACAAAAACAAAGTAGGGAAGCCCGCCTGATAATTGCTGAATGGTTGTCTCTTTCGTTTTTTTGTCCACTTCAAAAAAATCGTCGGAGGCGGCATTGTAAACCACGCTAATTTTTTCTTCATCAATATGATACATCTTTGCAATATCCTCTTTTGAAAACTGTGAAACGGTAATCAAATGATCTGCTTTTTTGGCAAAACGAGGAAAGAAATATCTATAGTATCTTCTATTTATAGGCGTAACAAATGAAGGATAATGTTCAAAATTCAAATCATGAATGACAGTAATAGTTTTAACGTCTGTGTTCAAACACGCCCAACCGTCAGGGGAAATAAAAAGGTCGATTTTTTCTTTTTTTAACGCTTTTTTGATGCCGATTTCAAAGAAAAGAAACCACAAAAAAGGATGCCGGGCTTGAGGATGAACCACTACCGGTTTAACATTCGGAGCAAAGAGAAATTCAGGGTTGCAAGGTCTGTCGAAAAAGAAAACAAACTCATGCTCAGGGTGCTGTGTTACAATGCGCTTAAAAATTTCATAAGTAAACCAGGCGATACCATCCATTTTACCTTTGACAAAAAGCCGCGTATTTACTCCAATTCTCATAAAAAAGCGTTAGATATTTGATATTCAATTAAAAAACAAGCACATTTCCGGAAAAAACCGGTCCCTCTTTGCAGCAACGTTTCATTCCTCCTGTTGTTTTACATGTGCAAACCAAACAGGCGCCAATGCCGCAAGCCATTCTGTTTTCCATAGAGAGCCATACGGAAACTTGTTGTGTATCACAAATTTCCTTTACTTTTCTCATCATAATTTCGGGTCCGCAAGTAAAAACAGCGTTATAGTTTTGGGCATGAAAAATGTCGGTAATAAATCCTCTATAGCCTTCTTCTCCAGCTTCGGAAGCGATAAAAATGTTGTCGCACACTTCGTCAAAAGCCTCAAAAGCAAAGAGTTCATCTTTGTAACCCAAAAAAACATCCACATGGCAGCCCTGTTTTTTGAGTTGTTTTGCTGTTTCAAACAGGGGGGGAATGCCGATGCCGCCTCCCACTAAAGCCACTTTTCCGGAAACTTCACCGCACGGGAAGCCGTTGCCCAAAGGTCCTAACAATTTTATCGCATCTCCTTTTTGAAGTTTTGAGAGCAGCTCCGTGCCTTTTCCAATAACTTTGTATAGAAAATGAAGTTGTTCGTTTTCAATATTATAAACACTTATTGGGCGCATTAGAGACAGTGCACCATCCTCAACTTGCAGCATATAAAACTGACCGGGCGCAATGGTTTCAGCATTTTGGATAACTGTTAAATGAAAAATGCCGGTCGCTATCTTTTTTTGTGCTATGATTTTTGAATTATAGTATTGCATATCATTTTGATTTATAGGTATTCAATTATAAATTTTTAAAAATAAACTCCGTCATCATGGTGTATAGATGTAATCTTGTGTTGCCGCCCGTAATGTGGTGGTTTTTATTGGGATAGAAAAACATTTCGTACTGTTTTCCCGCATTATTCAAGGCGGTTGCCAAGTCTATAGCGTTCTGAAAGTGCACATTGTCGTCAGCCGTTCCGTGAACCATTAAAAACTTTCCCTGTAGTTTATCCGCCCAAAAAACAGGAGAGTTTTCGTCGTATCCCTCCGGATTTTCTTGCGGAGTGCGCTGAAAACGTTCGGTGTAGATGTTGTCGTAGTAGCGCCAATTGGTTACGGGCGCCACGGAGATAGCCATAGAGAATGCCCCCTCTCCCTTAAAGAGGGAAAGTGCGGAGAGGTAGCCGCCAAAGCTCCAGCCCCAAATTCCAATTCTGTTTGGGTTAATGTAAGATATTGTTTTCAAATATTTTGCAAATGCAATTTGGTCATCGCTTTCAAATTTTCCCATTTGTTTGTAAATCACTTTTTGAAAGGCATCCCCTTTGCCGCCGGAGCCGCGCCCATCAGCACAGGCTACTATGTAGCCATTTTGAGTAAGATATTGATACCACGTTTCTACATTGAAATTCTTGTTCACTTCAACTGAACCGGGTCCACCGTAAGTATAAACCAAAACGGGATATTTTTTTGAGGGGTCAAAATCTGCGGGTTTCATCATCCAACCATCCATTGTAATTCCCTCTGCTGTTGTGAATTGAAAAAACTCTTTCGAAACGCAGTTGTATTCTTTCATTGCCGCTTTCAGTTTGGCATTATCCTGTAAAACACGCAGTTCGTTGCCTTTACTGTCATTAATGGTGTGGTACGGCGGTTGCGTAGGCGTTGCGTAACTGTTTCTATAGTAATTACCTGTAGCACTGAATGTTGATGTATTCCAACCTTCGCCTTTGGAAAGGCGAGTTTTTTTCTTTCCAGAAAAGTCAACGACAAAGAGGTTGCGCCCAAGTGGGTCATTTTCATTCGATAAGTAATAGATTTGCTTAGTTTTATAATTTACATATTGAATAGAAGCAACTTCCCAATTTCCTGAAGTGAGTTGTTTAATATTTCCATTAAAATCAACTAAATAAATATGATTAAACCCATCTTTCTCCGAAGTGAGAATCATTGAATTGTTGTTATTCAAGAAATAGTAGTTGTGTGTAACATTCAACCAATAAGGATTGGTATCGGCAAAAACGATAGAATAGTTGTGATTGAGTACATTATACTTAACAAATTCCAATTTATTCTGGAAGCGGTTTAATTGCAAAACCATCAAGTCAACGGAGTTGGAGAGCCAAAAGAAGCGTGGGTAATACACCTCCTCGTTTGCCTTAATATCTACTTTTACACTTTTATTTATTTCAGTATGATACACATAGATTTCCACTACAGAATTATCCTCGCCGGCTTTGGGATACTTGAACTTGTGTTCGGCGGGATAAAGTTCACCCCACATCGTCATGGAAAACTCTTTCACGTTGCTTTCATTGAAACGCGTATATGCCAAGCACTTACCATCGGGCGACCATGAGAACATTTTATCCACGCCCAATTCCTCTTCATATACCCAATCGGGCAAGCCGTTAATGATGTGATTTTCTTTACCATCGAAGGTAACTTGCACTTCTTTTCCTGTTTTTACATCTAAATAAAAAAGGTTGAGATTGCGCACAAAAGCAATCTTTTCTCCATTGTCGGAAAAGGTGGCGAAACTAATTTTCCCTTTCTCTTTCTGGCTCACGGGAATTATTTTATTTGCCTGAATATCATATAAATAATAAAATCCTTTTGAGATTCTTCTATAAAGATATTCGATATCTGTAGCTATTAGCATCTTATTTTCATTTTTAGAAAAAGAGTAAGAATAGATTTTCGCAACAGTCAAACTATCTTTAGATAAAGCGTTTAGAATGTCGTTCGACAACAACGTGGTAACATACGCGCCGGTCGCGAAGTTGTGTTTATCAATGGTAAACTTTGTGGTTACCGTGTAAAAGTCGCTTGAGGGCATGGGTTGAAAGCCTGCAATGCCCTCAGGGCGCAAAACTCCGTCTTTAAAAATGCTTTCCAAAGTAAGTGTTTGAGCAAAAACATTGATGGAGAGTGTTGTTACAATGAGGAGTAGAAAGTTTTTCATAGGGGGGGATGTTGGTTAAAATTTGAGTGCAAAAATAGGAAATGAAATGAGAATGTGTCGTATCGGCACTTGCATAATCATAACTTCCTGTGTTACATATCTTATGTAGCGAAAAATGATTTATTAAGATAATTTGAGGGATTTATCTAATTTAATAAATACAAAAAATATTAAAAAATTGTATTTAAAGGCATTTATTTCGATTGCACAGCAGTCAATATTCAATTAATAAAAAGCAAAGATGAAAACTAAACCAACGTTAGCAACACTTTTACTATTGATGACATTCACAAAATACACAAATGGCATCACGAATTACGAAAAAAATGGGTGTTGAAAAAAACGCTGTGCAAATAAATCTCTAACATCTTATTTGTAAGATTATTAGCGATTTTTTTTGTGGTGCTGGACAGAATTGAACTGCCGACACACGGATTTTCAGTCCGTTGCTCTACCAACTGAGCTACAGCACCAGCCTGCGATTAAGCGGCTGCAAAAATATATTTTTTTTAAAACCAAAATAAAAAAATGAAAAATTTTCATTCCTCAAAATAAATTCTATTTTCGCATCTTTAAAATAAGCATTATGAAAATACGTATCATTTTATCACTATTATTGAGTTTATTTATTATGAATCAAACATTTGCAAAATCTATTGAAACCGATTCCTTCAAAACTAAGGAAGGGGAAATGGTAACTGTTCACTATATTAATCACGCCAGTTTATTTTTCACTTTTGAGGGGGTTACCATCTATGCAGACCCTGTTAATTATGAAGGTGTGGACTATAAAACGCTTCCAAAAGCGGACGTCATCCTTGTTACACACGATCATTATGACCACTTAGATACAAATGCTATTGCCGATATTTCTACTCCTAAAACCATTATTTTTTGCAACAAAAAGGCTCACGAGGCGCTACCAACAGGCATTGTCATGCAAAATGGAGATAAAATTGCTTATGGAATTAGCATTGAGGCTGTTCCTGCTTATAATACCACAGAAGGCAGGGATATTTATCACCCTAAGGGTCGCGACAACGGCTATGTAATCACATTAGGGGGGTCGCGCATTTATATTCCGGGCGACTGCGAAGATATGCCGGAAATGGCACAATTAAAGGATATTGACGTTGCATTTCTCCCCATCAACCAACCCTATACTATGACGGTAGCACAAGCAATCAAAGCCGCCAAAATTATTAAACCCCAAATTTTATACCCCATACATTACAGCGATACCGATTTAACAGGTCTTGCCGTACTAAAAGAAACAGGAATTGAAGTGAGAATATTTAAGAATTAAGAGAACTTTAAGCAAAAGAACCATTAATCACTAATCACTAATCACTACCCATGTCAATTCCTTTTCATCGATACCAATTCTCCAACGGTTTGCGATTGGTGGTTCATGAAGATACTACAACGCCTTTGGCTTCATGTTTTATCTGTTATTTCGTTGGCTCAAGAGATGAAGATCCACAGCAAACAGGCTTGGCGCATTTGCTTGAACATTACATGTTTTGCGGGTCAAAAAATATTCCGGAATATGATATGCCATTAGACAAAGTGGGCGCACAGAATAATGCTTACACCACCGATGATGTTACTTGTTATTATATTACATTGCCAGCCAATAATATAGAGACTGCTCTTTGGTTGGAATCGGATAGGATGCTGGATCTTGCTTTTCGAAAAAAAGAACTGGAGGTGCAAAAGAATGTGGTCATTGAAGAGTTTAAGGAACATTTTTTGAATAAGCCCTATGGCGACATGTGGATGTTGTTTAATGAAGCGGTCTATGAACGCCATCCTTATCAGTGGCTGCCCATAGGAAAAGAGGTTTCTCATATTGAAACAGTAACCATGGAGATCCTCAAAACCTTTTATCACAATTATTACGCTCCGCAAAATGCCGTGATTGCCATTGCCGGAAATGTACATTTTGATGAGATGGTATCTCTGGTGGACAAATGGTTTGGCACAATTCCTAAACGTGGTTATATCAAGAGGAATCTCCCACAAGAATTAACACAAACTGCGCCGAAAAAAGTGGATATTTCGCGTCCGGTGCCCTACGATATGTTGTTAAAAGGATGGAAAATGTGCGATCGGTTGGCGCCCGACTTCTATGCTTTCGACTTGCTTTCCGATATGCTGGGAAGTGGCAAATCATCGTTCTTACATCAAGAATTAGTAGAAAAAAAACATCTTTTTACCGACATTTCTGCATCTATTACAGCTACTTACGATCCGGGCATTTTCATTATTTCTGGCCGCCCTGCCGACGGCGTTTCACTTCAAAAAGCAAACGACGCTTTGGATGAAACACTCCATTCCTATGCAAAATATGATAAAATTGAACATGATTTGCAGAAAGTAAAAAACAATGTGGAATCCATTTTATTGAAAAATGAGATAAAGATCGAAGACCGCGCCTCTACTTTAGCGCTTTCGGAAACATTTCACAGTGTGGAAAGATTTCAGGATGATCGAGATCGTTATTTTAATATTACAGAAAAACAATTAGATAAAATTTTCAAGAACATTATTGTTCCCATAAAAGAGACAACGCTATTTTATCGGAGTATATAGAGATGGAAATTCCTATTATCGAAATTCTTGGTGCAACTATTGGCTTGGTATATATCTTTTTAGAGTACCGAGCCTCATGTTGGCTTTGGATTGCCGGAATAGTAATGTCGCTGTTTTATATTTATATATGGGCAGAAGTTAATTGCTACGCTTGGGCATTAACCTACCTTTATTACTTAGGCGCCAATATTTACGGCATTATCGCTTGGAAAAAACACAGCGCAAATGAAGCAGAATCAATAATTTCAAATCTTCCTAAAAAAAAATATCCTCTGCTTATTTTCATTTCGCTTATAGCTACTGCATTAATGTTTTTTTTATTGAGAAGATACACCGATTCGCATATTCCTTTTAGCGAAGCCTTTTCAACAGCATTGAGTGTGGTAGGGATGTGGCTTTTGGCAAAGAAATACTTGCAACACTGGTATGTCTGGTTAGTGGTGAATGCTATTTATGCGATCGCAAATGTATGGATGGGACTTTATTTCTCTGCGTTTCTTTTTACCGTCTATTTTGGGGTCTCCGTTTTAGGGCTTGTGCGCTGGCGCAAACTTGCCGGAGAATAGATCATAACCGTAATATTTGCATTCCAACGGTCCATTAAACATATTTTGTTTAAAACAGGTTTTTAAGCCAATGTTTTTCAACGCGTTGAAATCTGAGCTTATTAAAAATGCTTTGCATTGCGGAAAGTTTTGTTTCAAAGCGTCCCCAATCTCTTTATAAAATGCATTATTATCTTCTATTTCAAGTCGTTCATCGTAAGGGGGATTGAAAATTAGCATAGCAGGAGTGCGTTTGGGTTTCACGGTGCGCATATCTCTTTTATTCAATAAGATAAAATCTTCCAGACGTGCTTGCTCTACGTTTGCTCTTGCCATACCTAAAAATCTTGGATTGTTGTCAAATCCATAGAAATCAATAGGAATGTCGTCATTGATAACCACTCCATTAATAATTTTTTTCCACACATATCTATCGAAATTCAACCATTTGAAAAAGCCGAATTGTTCGCGGTAGTAACCTGCTGGTATATTCAGCGCTTGCATAGCGGCTTCAATGAGGATAGTTCCTCCACCGCACATGGGGTCAATCAAATCGCAACTGCCTTCCCATCCACTCAAAGCAACCATGGCTGCGGCGGTAATTTCGTTGATAGATGCAGGATGGTTGGATACCTTGTAGCCTCTTTTATGGAGTGAGTCGCCGGAACTGTCCAAATAAAGAGTTGCTGTGTTTTTGTATATGTAAACATGAAACTGAACTTCAGGATTCTCTTTATCCACATCGGGACGTTCGCCATATTGATCTCTAAATCTGTCACATATAGCATCTTTTGTAACAAGAGCTGCAAAAAGTGGAGTCTTAAAAATAGACTCAGAAGCAGTACAACTCACTGCAAAAGTTCCGGTACGAGATAAATACTTTTCTGCCGGAAAAGATTTCATTTCCTTATAAAAAGAATCATTAGAATCGAAATCAAACTTTTTCACTTGCCAAAGTACACGCGATGCAAAACGGGAATAGTAATTCACTTTGTAAAGCAAATCATAATCTCCTTCAAACTGCACAGATCTATTTAATACTATAGCATTTTTCGCTCCATATTTTTTCAACTCTTTTAGTAATAAATTTTCAAAACCTGCAAACGTTTTAGCTAAAAAAAAATCATTATTCATAGTAAATTATTTTAAATCAATTATATGTAAAAAAAAAATGATGACACAATAAATCATACAAAAATAACGATTATTTAAAATAATAAAACCACAAATTTTACAAACTTTAAATTAAGAATTATAAAAAATGAAAAACATTAGAAAAACCAAAATTATGCTCGTTGAAGACAGTCAAAATCTTCGTTTAGTTCTAAAGGATTATTTTGAAATGATGAACTACGAAGTGATTGACTTTGGAGACGGTGAATCTGCAATAAAAAATTATCAAAGCGGATGTTGTGATATTTGCTTGTTAGATATTGGCTTGCCTAAAAAAGATGGCTATGTGGTTATCAGCGAATTACGCAACATTACGCCCGAGCTGCCGGTTGTTTTCGTAACAGCAAGAGATAGCAAGGACGATAGGATCAAAGGTTTTAAAGCAGGATGTGATGATTATGTTACGAAACCTTTCAGCACAGAAGAGTTGTTACTTCGCATGGAAGCCATTTTGAGAAGATGTGGAGCCAATAAAAAGAAAGATATTTTACCAGGGGATGTCATTTTTCAACTTGGAAATTTAACTTTTAATTTCAGTGAATTAAAATTAATAAAAGATGATTCTGAATGTATGCTCACCCGCAAAGAAGCAAAATTACTTAAGCTATTATATGATCACAAAAACAAATTGGTTCCAAGAGAGGTGATAACCAAAGAGATTTGGGGAGATTCAAAAGCGGCTATGGGGAGAAGTTTGGATGTTTTTCTCTCTAAAGTGAGAAGACATGTTAAATCTGAAGATGAAGATGCGCCGGAAAAACTTAATCCTGAAGGAGGTAAAAGAAAAAATAAATACAAAGCAGGTCTTGAGCCAAAAGTAGAAATTATCAATGTACACGGAGCAGGATACCTGCTAAAAATTAGAGATTAACCTATTTTTTTGTTTCGCGATAACTAAATAAAGCCGCAGCATTTATGGCAACCGCCATTCCCGACAGGACACTGATTTGCATCTTAATCTCCTCTATTCCACTTCCTTTCAATACAATAAGTTTAATCACATCCATGTAGTATGACATGGGGTTGAGGTAGTTGATATATTTTGCCCATTGTGGCATCCCTTCAATGGGCGTGAATAATCCGCTTAAAAGCACAAACACAATGAAAAGGAAGAACACGATGAACATGGCTTGCAGTTGGTTGGACGACATGCTGGAGATGAAGAAACCCAAACCTAACATTACGAAAAGATAAATAGTGGTTACAGAAATAAGTACAGGAAAACTTCCTTGTACAGAAATTCCAAAAACTAATTTCATAAGGAATAATCCAAAAAGAAATTCTGCCATTCCAAGAATCCAGAAGGGGATCATTTTTCCCACTAAAAATTGCCATTTTAGAATAGGTGAAACGTTAATTTGCTCAATTGTTCCAATCTCTTTTTCGCGAACAATATTTAATGCTGTAACGTAAGCCCCTATCAACGTAACTAAAATCACTAAAATTCCCGGAACAATCAGGTTTTTGTAGTTCATTTGTTCGTTATACCAGTAAATATTGACGGGGAGTAATTTTGCCGACACATCGACAAGAGCACTTAAGCCGGCATATTTATCTTCATAGTACTCACCTAAAACGGTTTGCACGTAACCTACGCCAATCCCTGCTTTAACACTATTGATGGCATTTGCAGTAATGGCAATAGTAGCAGGTTCATACGTCATGATACGCTTTTCAAAATGTTGTGGAAATTCAATCAAAATATCAATCAAATCTTTTAACATTAATTCCTCGGCTTCTGCTTTGGTATCCAACAATCCGTGATTCACAAAATATCTTGAATATTCAAATTTGTGTTGCATCTCGTTGGTAATGATTGAACGGTCGTTGTCAATAAAAGCAATGTTCAGTGTCTTAATCTCATAATCGGCAGTAAAAGGGAAAAGCAGAAACTGCACCAACGGCGCCACAATAAGAATCTGCATCAGCAAAGTATTTCTGAATACTTGAAGAAATTCTTTTTTGATGAGAATGAGGATGGTACGCATTTAATTCTTAATAATTTTTCCGGTAAAATTATCTGCAATTTTAATGATATAAACTCCAGCGGGTAAATGAGAAACGTTAAGAATAGCTTCACTATGGTTTTGGAAGGCATGTAAATTTAGGGCTACAGATTTTCCGTAAACATCAAAAATTTGAATATCTCCCATTTTTAATTCGTAATTCATAATTCGTAATTCACCGTTTGTGGGATTAGGATAGAGCGTAATTTTGCTATCCAAATTATGGTTAACAACTCCAACCGTGCTAATAAATCTTTCAACAGCAATATTATCCAAGCATATTCCGTATCCGGCATTAATTTTACCTTCAAAGCAGATTTGCAACTCATCAGTTTTTACATTTTCAGGTAAAATAATGGTATCTAATAACCATGTATCCTGATTGTTATTGTAGTTCTTCCAAAAAGTCCAAGTTTCTGATTCGAAAGTTTTGTAATAAAGATTTAGTTCATCGGTATTTCCACTGCGAACTTGATTATAGAGGGCAAAAGAGAGTTGTACATTATTAAAATCAGTCATTTTCACTGGAGTCAAGATCAGGCGTGTTCTATTTCCCAAATGGCTACCATTTCTAAGTGTTAGATAAACATTATAGGCGCCTTCATAAGCCTTTTCAGGGAACCCACTGTCGTTTCCTGTTCCAACAACCCAAAGTAGATTTCCTGTAAGATTCTCTTGTTCCAAACAAATGATATCCCCTTTTTCAAAATCTTCAAAAAAAGTGTCCACGAGATGGCTGCATAGAGTTGTCGCTTCACAGGTAATACCATCTGAATAGTCTATGTTTTCAGAATAAGAGAAGAGTTTATAGTAATAAGTAGTGTTGGCATCTAATTCAGAGTGAAGAAAAGTTTCGGCATCTCCTCGATAAATGACTTGTCCTCCTTCGGTCAACAGATCCCCTATCTGATATTCAGATCCGTTTTTAGGTTTTCCAAATTCATTTGTGGTGTTGGCAAACAAGATTACCTCATCATTACTTTCATTTTTTTGCCAGTTGATTTCAATTTCAGCTTGGCTTAAAGGGGAAGCGATTACATTTTCGGGCTTATCCACAACCACCATAATATGAGGTAGCGCCAATAACGCTTTATACGCATTTAGTCTGCCTGTTCCCAATTTACCAACATAGGAAGGATTTACTGCATAATGATTATCAGCATTATCTTTAAGCAAATTGATTATTTCCAACCTTGACAACTTGTATCCAAGGCGGGCAGCATAAGAGACTAATAGTGCAGCGGCTCCCGAAACATGGGGACAAGCCATTGAAGTACCTTGAAAATAATTGTAACTATTTGTAGTGCAACTCAAAACGCCTCTTGTGGCAGTATAATTGGTTTCACCTCCTGGTGCAGAAATACCCACCCAAGTACCATAGTGTGCATAATAGGCTTTTTTATCTTGGTTAGTGGTAGCCGTAACGCCCAAAACGGGAGCATAACATCCTGGATAGTAATTACCTTCTGAACCGGAATAAATGCCATTGCCTGAAGCAAAAATCACAATTCCATCCTGCATTACCTCCCCGCCGCCATTAGCTATAAAATAATCAATAGCATTCAACACAGCCTGATTGTAGCTATTAGGACTAGTATATCCCCAACTATTTTGAGAGATACAGGCGCCGTTATCAGCAGCATAGATATATGCATTCTGTTGCCCGCCTCCCCCCTGACCGTCGGGAGGAAATATTTGACAAGTCATTAAACGTACCCCATCTCCACTGCCACTACCACCAGCAACACCCGCTACTCCATTGCCATTGTTGTTTACTGCGGAGATTGTTCCACCTGTGTGGCAGCCATGATCTCCAGGATAAATAGTGGAAGTGCTCTGGTAAAAATTATACCCAATTTCTGACCACATATTGGCTTGTAAGTCAGGATGATTTGCATTTATACCGCAATCTACCACAGAAACGATCACATCACTGTTGCCTTTCTCAATTTCCCAAGCGTTGAACAGACTAATGTCGCAGCCGGGCGTCCCGTTAGATTGCCCTGTGTTATTGTAATGCCACTGATTTTCTAACATAGGATCATTAGGACTCCATTTTTCCATTTTATCAGCATCATACAGCACGATTTTATACAACGGTTCCGCAACTTCCACAAAAGGAAGTGTTTGGTAGGCTTCTACCGCATCAGCAATAGAAACGTTTTCATCCAATTCTATAGTAAACCACAAGTGAAATTCCCAAGCTCTGTGTCTCTCTCTATAATGTTGGGCTCTTGAGTTAGTTTCATATAATGTGCCAAACAAAGGAGAATAACTTGTGGCTTTAAATTGCGCATTCAAATGGTCCAATCTTGCTATTCCGGTTCTGACATATCCTTTTGTGTCAGCAAGATATACCATGTCGGGCAGTTGCATTTCATAAGAGCGGTCAATCTTGATGATCATTTTTCCCTGTTCGTAAGCCTCAACAGGAAAATCACGCACATTAATCGCCGGACGCTCTCCTTTAAGGATTTTATATCCGTTTACATAGGATACTGTGAGGGATTGAGCAAGCAATGTCAAAAAGGCGCAAACAAAAATAGATAATAAGGTAATTTTTTTCATTATGGTATGGTTTTGGGTTTAAAGTGGATAGGTGGAAAGGTGGATAGGTGGAAAGGTATTACCCTCAATTAATCACTACCCACTAATCACTATTTAAGTTTTTCCACCGCTTCATTAATTCTGCGGCATGCTTCTACCAACGCTTTTTCATCGGTGGCGTAAGACAGACGGATGCAGTTATCGTCTCCGAATGCTATGCCCTGCACCGTTGCCACGTTTGCATCGTACAGAAGATACATGCTCATATCTAACGAGTTTTCAATAACGGTTTTATTGTATGTTTTGGCAAACAAAGAATCGGCAGGCGCGTGCTTTCCATAAAGCGAGGAAACCACAGGGAAGAAATAAAATGCGCCTTGTGGCAGCCGGATTTCAAACCCTTTAATTTCTTTCAACAGGTTGAACATCAAATCCCTTCTTTGCTTAAAGATGTTGCGCATACGTACAATGTCTGCGTCAATTTCGGGAGAACTTTCCATAGCTTTGAGCGTTGCGCGTTGGGCTATAGAGCAGGTTCCTGAAGTGATTTGCCCTTGTAACTTTTGGCACGCATCGGCAATCTCTTTCGAGGCGCCGATAAAGCCGATACGCCAGCCTGTCATGGCAAATCCTTTTGCCACGCCGTTTACTGTAATTACTTGATTTTTAATATAATCAAATTGAGCAATGCTTTGATGTTTACCCATAAAATTGATATGCTCATAAATTTCATCCGCCATCACTAACACATGCGGGTTGTCGCGTAGCACTTCGGCAATCGCTTCCAATTCCTCTTTGGTATAGAGCATTCCCGTTGGATTGGAGGGGCTGCTGAACATAATCATCTTCGTTTTTGGGGTAATGGCATCGCGCAGTTGCTGTGGGGTTACCTTAAAATCGTCCTCCAAAAGTGTGGGAATATAAACCACTTTGGCTTCAGCAAACTTGGCAATCTCTTTATAAGAAACCCAGTAAGGAGCAGGAATGATCACCTCATCACCGGGGTTAACAGTAGCCATAATCAATTGAAAGATAGACTGTTTTGCACCAGTAGAAACCACAATTTGGTCGGGGGTAAAGTGTAGTCCGTTGTCACGTTCAAACTTTTTACAGATAGCTTTGCGCAAATCCAAATAACCCGGCACAGGTGAATAGTGAGAGTAGTTTTCGTCGATTGCCAACTTCCCAAACGCCTTTATCTCTTCCGGCGTGTTAAAGTCAGGTTCTCCTATACTTAAACTGATTACATCTTTTCCGGCTTCTTTCAATTCGCGCGCAATGCGTGTCATAGCCAGCGTTTCCGATTCTGCCATAGTGGCAACACGAGTAGCAATATATTCCATATAATGATTTTTTTAAAGGTGGCGAAATTACATGAAATTTCAGAATTTACAGATTTTTCATATCCTTTGCAAGTTTTTTTAAGGTTGGTCAATTTTTTTTTGTAAATCCTTAAATAAAAAAAATACCCAAGTAGAGGCTACTATGTAGAATTAAGAAATTGAGTAATGAAGAAACAAAGGAAGAAGATAGTATGAGTTGTTGTAAATTTAAACCACCCCAAACTTTGCCGCACACCACCTATTCTTTTCTCTCATGCAGTTAAGTTGAAGCCCAAGTTCGCTACATTTTTTCATAATCATTTCCAAATCTTCCCCCACATAGAAGCCACTTAAGAAAATTACACCATCTTTATTGAGCCCACTAAAATAAACAGGCAAATCGTTCAGTAAAATATTGCGGTTGATATTGGCAATTATCACATCATATTTTTCATTTTCAGCTAATAGAGAAGCATCGCCCAGTCGCACCCGTATTGTTTCGGCGTTATTGCGGGCGTTGTTTTCCATATTATTTAGATATGCCCACTCGTCGTTATCAATAGCTGTAACCGGTTGTGCACCACGCATAGAAGATAAA
>WQSU01000014.1 GCA_009787675.1 Lentimicrobiaceae bacterium | reverse complement strand
ATCTGTCCCGGAGTCATCACGGTTGTGGGCACCGTATAAAAAAGAAAACCGGTTGCATTTTTAGATGCCGTTTGCGAAAACAATGGAGTGCTTGATACCGTTAAATCGCCGGTCATTTCATATAATGCTATATTGAAATTAACATTGTAATTAGTTGCAAAACCAATAATAACCTGAGAAATGGCAGTGGTGGAAGTTACCTCAAAAATATTTCCAAAATAAGTGTTGGAAGAAGTGTTGCTGATAGAAGCGCTGGTAGCCGTTGCATTATCAATGGCAAAAAGATTAGGCGTACCCATAACGGTAAACGTGTAGAGGTTTTTTTCCGAAATCTCACAAATTCCATCTTGTGTAATTGTATATGTAATGACGTTTTCTCCTTCGGGGAAATTCACGGCAGGCGACAAGGGCAACTCGGCAGTTTCACCCGGCTCCAAATCAGCAAGAAATGCCGAAGTACCAACAATATTTCCATCAATCTTAGCTGTTAATATAAGGTTGGTTAGGGTAGTTGTTCCTGTGTTTTTTACTTTACCTGCCGGAAGCACCTGCGATACAGGAACTTGCAGATAAGGATAGTTCGTGATGTTTAAGAGATTGCTTTCACCGACCTCTTGCGCATGCATAGCGATACCTAACAAGGCAAGAAGAGAAAAGAAAAATAGTTTTTTTGTCATAATAATAATTAAATAGTTAAATAATCTTTATAAGTTTCGAGTGGCAAAAATATTCTTGTTTCTATAGTATGCAGTATGACACAAGGTGTTATGGCGTCTAATTTAAGAATTAGTCGTGGAAGGGGCGAAATAATACATAATTTACATGTCGTTTTTTTAGAGTGTATTTTTTTAAAAATACACCAAAAACATCAATATATTAATTTAAGATACACGTATTTTAAGGAAAAAAATGTCCAACTTTGGCGTCTCTTTTCTTTTTTTGCAGATTAATACTAAAAATTATAAAATGAAAAGACAAATCCTTTTAATAACGCTATTTCTCATTATGGGGTTATCCAATAGCATGGCAACGGACCACAATTGTTTAAAAATTTTATCAGAACATCACCATAATTTATCTAAAATTGAGGAACGGCAAGAAGATACAAAAGATACTTTTGAGAAAATGAAAAAACAAATCATTCATTATCAAAAGATTATACAAATATTTATCTTGAGCGCTTTGGCGCTTGTGAGCGTTTTCTCATTGATAATATATATACAGAAAATAAATCTATGCAAGGCACATAAAATATTAGTGGAGAAAAATGTTGCACTATTAAAGCTGAAAGAGCATTCGTTTGCAAAGGAAAGCGAAGAATATAAGCATTTTACACTCCACGAGGAGAAGCAGAATAAACTCTTGGGCAAAATTTTACATATCATGGAAGATAGCTCCATTATTTGTGATTCCGAATTTTCGTTAACTAAATTAGCGGTTCTACTTCAAAGTAACCATGTTTTGGTATCACAATTGGTGCATCAGGTTTTTAAGAAAAATTTCCGTTTATTTTTAAACGAATATAGAGTCAAAGAAGCGCAGAAGCTATTTTCTGAGCAGGGAGCAGCAAAATACACCATTGAATCGGTAGCGCACCGCGTGGGGTTCAAATCGCCAAATGCGTTTCGCCATGCCTTTAAAAATGTTACAGGGGTAGCTCCGGGTTTCTATTTCAAGTCTATTTTGGAGGGGAAAAAATTCATGCAATAAGAAAATGTTTTGCTTTCAAGTAACGTCGAAAAAAAGTAGGGTTGAATATTAGAACGGCTATTGTTTTTTTATTTCCAACTCAATTTTTCCGCTAATTGAGTAAGAGGAAATTTTCCAACTACCGCTCTACATTAAACTTTTTAATAATCTTATCATTGTTAATCACTTCCAATGCTTTTAAAAAGCCTTCGTCATTCATGAGAAATATTTGACGTGCCTCGCCGTAATTGAATAAGTTTCTGGCAATTTCATATTTCAATGCGTCTTTAATAAATTCATTAGCTCTGTTCAAGTTTCGCAAACGCATTGATTCGTTAAAAGATTCGGTAACATATTTTGTGAGCATCTCCTGAAATTTTGCATTCTTCTTCAAGTCTTCCAACGAATTATACAATGAGTCTAATTCCTTGCCTTTATCTTTCACAAACAACTCCATGCGTTTTGAAAATTGAAAAGCGACAGTGTCTTTAACGCCTTCTTGATGTGCAAAATTTATCAATTCTTGGAACATTCTGTCGGAGATTTCAAAATTGTATTTAAAATCTTCCATGGTGGGATATTTAGATTTAAGTTGCTCTCTGTTTTTATCCATATAATCTAAAGTAAAACTGCTGATCACCCCTTTTCTATACATCTCGTTATAAAACGAAGAATAGCGTGAGGTATCCAGCGGGATAAAGATGTCGGGCATAATGCCGCCACCGCCATAAACAATTCTTCCTTTTGCAGTTTGATATTTCAACGAATCGGGGAACTTAATGCTGTCAGCGGTTAAAAGTTCTCCATGTTTCGATCTCTCGTTCAAGTCGTTAGTATAGCTGTCTAAACCATCATCGTAGGGGCGTTGGATACATCTTCCGGAAGGGGTGTAATATTTTGATATGGTGAGCCGTACTTGCGAACCATCTGCGAGGTATATCGGTTTTTGCACGAGTCCTTTTCCAAAAGTTCTGCGTCCCATCACTATAGCGCGGTCCCAGTCTTGTACTGCACCGGAGACGATCTCGCTGGCAGAAGCTGAGCCTTCATCTACCAAAACCACCAATCTTCCTTCCTGAAACTCGCCTCTTCCGTTTGATTTGAATTTTTCGCCTGTTTTTCGGAAGTTATCCGTATAAACAATCATTTTGTCATTTCCAATAAATTCGTTAGCTATTTCAAAAGCTGCCTGCAGGTATCCGCCGCTATTTCCACGCAGGTCGAAGATGAGGTGTTTCATTCCACGCGCTTTCAAGCGGGTAAGCGCATCGCGAAACTCTTGTGCAGAGATTTGCGCAAAGCGCTCTAAACAAATGTATCCGGTATTATTATTAGCCATAAAATACACATTGATACTGTTCACCGGAATTTTATCGCGGATGATACTAAACTCTAAAAGTTCAGGATTTTTACCTCTTTTTACAAAGACAGAAACTTTTGTTCCTTTCTGTCCGCGTAAATGATCAGCTACCCATTTGTTATTCACATGTTTACCGTATGCAATTGCAGTATCCACTTTTATAATCTTGTCGCCTGCTTTCAAACCTACTTTTTCGGAAGGACCATTTACAATCACCTCCATAATATTGATGGTATCTTTAATGAGCTGAAAGGTAACGCCAATGCCGTCAAACGACCCGACGAGCGGCTCATTGGCTTGTTGTACATCTTTTTTGGAAATGTAGGCAGAGTGCGGGTCAAGCTCTTTAAGCATCTCTATTACACCTTTTTCAACCAGCACATCAAAATTAACTGTATCTAAATATGCGTCATTAATAAATTTCACCAGCTGATTCATTTTCTGCATATTTATTTGATACGTAGAATTTTGCGCTATAACAGCAACTGAAACTGAGAAGAATAATAAAAATAGTTTAACTTTTTTCATACAATAACAATCTTTAAAAAAACATAGCTCAAACGTGGGAAAGGCGTATTTCGTATAATTATCTGCCAATATTTACTCTCCTCGTTTTGCTTCTCGCGCCAATTTGCGAAACACCTCATCCATGCTGTTCACCTGAAATTGTTGTTTTAGATTTTTGGGAGAATCCAATGCGTCAATTCTGCCGTCCACCATGATAGAGACGCGGTTACAGTATTCGGCTTCATCCATGTAGTGGGTGGTAACGAATATGGTGATGCCACGTGCAGAGGCTTCATAAATCATTTCCCAGAAAGTGCGGCGCATGGCGGGATCTACACCTCCGGTAGGCTCATCCAAAAACACAATCTGCGGTTCATGAAAAATAGCTACAGAAAATGCCAAACGCTGCTTCCAGCCCAAAGGCAATGATTTTACTAATGTATTACGCTCATTTTCAAAACCTAACTTTTGCAGCACAATTTCCGTTTTTTCAGCAATCTCTTTCTCTTTCATACCATAAATGCCTGCGTATAATCGAATATTTTCCCACACTTTTAAGTCATCGTAAAGAGAAAACTTCTGGCTCATGTAGCCAATACTCTTTTTTATCTGTTCGGTTTCGGTTCTAATGTCGTAGCCTGCTACCCACCCCTTTCCCGATGTGGGTTTGCTAATGCCTATCAACATCTTCATGGCGGTGGTTTTCCCTGCGCCGTTTGCTCCAAGAAATCCGAAAATTTCCCCTTTTTCCACTTCAAAAGAAATAGCATCAACGGCAGTAAAATTGCCGAAACGCTTGGTGAGGTGCTCTGTCTTAATTACAATCATATTGGTGATTTGTGATTAATTGCCGTTGACTTTAGTCAACGGACAAAAATTAGCCAATGAGAAGTTAATAGTATTTTTTTGTAATAATGAGAATTGGTGCGCAAAATTAATTTATTTTGCCAAACCATAACTCCTTAAACTAACATTACTGCTAATCATTATTCTTTTGTCTAATCAATAATCTTTTGTCCGTTGGCTAAAGCCAACGGCAATTAATCAATAATCACTAATGCATTCCCGAATCGTTCTTGTTGGTTTTTCTGGTGCAGGCAAATCTACGATTGCCCGAAAAATTGCACGGCAGTTGAATTATGAGGTAATAGATACTGATAAAATGCTGGAAGAAAAATACCGGATTTCCGTTGATGCCATTTTTGAAAAATATGGAGAATTGGTTTTTAGACAATTAGAGCAGCAAACTTTAGTGGAAGCATTGAAACAGGAAAATGTAGTGATTGCCACCGGCGGCGGCGCCCCCTGTTTCTTTGATGCCATGAAATTAATTAACGAAAACGCTTGTTCAATCTACGTTGAAATGTCTCCAAAGTCGTTAACACAAAGATTGTCTCATGCAAAAGTGGCGCGCCCGCTTACAAAAAACAAAACCGAAGAAGAATTGTTGGCTTTTATTACTGAGCAGTTAGCGCTCCGCACCCCCATATATCAGCAAGCGCATCTTACCGTAAAAGGAGAGGATTTTGATTTGCAAAACCTAATTCAAAGATTAGATGATGAGATGATGAGATGATGAGATGATGAGATGATTGCCCCCAATAAACCATTAACCATTAACCATTAATCATTAACCATTAACCACTTATAAATTTTATCGTTTCGCCTTACTGTTTCGGGTACGGATATAGAACAGAACATTCCTTTTGCGGCTTGGTTTACGGGTTGTAGTTCCACCCGAATCTCCTCTACTTTCACATCAACAACGCCGGTGGTGGAACCAAAGACCATGATTTCGTCGCCGATGGAGATCTCATTGGTTTCAATAAGAATTTCAGCGACTTGGAGTTTTGAGAAGTAGTTGGTTACTTTTCCCACATATTGTTTGGTACGAGTGGCTTGCGAGCCGTAGTTTTGTGTCCATTCGCCCACTTTCTGCCCTAAATAGTAGCCGTCCCAGAAATCGCGGTTGTAAACGCTGCGCAGGCGGGACGTCCACGTTTCAATTTTCTCTTGTGAATAAGTTTGATTTTGAATAGCCTCTATTGCTTCGTGGTAGCATTGTGTAACCATTTTCACGTATTCGGGAGAGCGCCCACGACCTTCAATTTTCAAAACAGTAACCCCCGCATCCAGCATTTTATCTAAAAAGCCGACTGTACACAAATCTTTGGGCGACATAATATACTCGTTTTCAAGCGCCAGTTCAATTTCGGAATCAACATCTTTCACATGGTATCCCCGCCGGCACGGTTGCAGGCACGCCCCGCGGTTTGCCGAGTAGTTGAAGTTATCTAAACTGATGTAACACTTCCCCGAAACTGCCATACAAAGGGCGCCGTGAATAAACATTTCTATTTTAATAAGTTCGCCTTTAGGTCCGCAGATGTTTTCTTCTCGAATTTGTTTTGTTATTTGCTTCACATCTTTAAGTTCCGTTTCCCGTGCCAGTACAATAACGTCGGCAAACTGCGCATAAAACTTCACCGCTTCAATGTTGGTGATGTTGCATTGCGTGGAAATATGGATCTCTATCCCTATCTTTTTACAATAATTCATTACTGCCATATCGGAGGCAATTATGGCAGAAATTCCACTTTTCTTTGCAGTATCTAATAAAACCTGCATTTTTTCAATTTCGTGGTTGTAAATTACCGTATTTACCGTTAAATATGACAACACATCATTTTCTTTGCAGATTTGTGCAATTTTTTCAAGATCTTCCAGCGTAAAGTTGGCGGAAGAACGGGCGCGCATATTCATATCGCCCACCCCAAAATAAACAGAGCCGGCACCCGATTGGATGGCTGCCATCAAAGCCTCGTAAGAGCCAACGGGGGACATGATTTCGATAGGAGGGAACATGCAATAAAATTTAAAATTAAAAAATTTAAAAATTCAATCAACTAATTTTTTTTAAGGCGGCAAAAATAAAAAAAGGGGGAAGAAAAAATGGAGAAGTTATCTTTTTCCCTTACAAAAAAAAGCCCGATATTGCTATCAGGCTTTTAAAGTGGACACCTAAGTGTCATAAATCTTTCTTAAAGTTTACTTTTTCAATACCACCCGTTTTACTGCAATTTTGCCTGTTTCGGTGTAAATTTTTACGAAATATATGCCTGCGGCAAGGTCAGAAATATTCATTACCAATTCCCCTTCTGCTTTCTGCATTTTGTTTTCCACCTTCTGCATTTTACCATAAGCGTCATAAATTTCAACATTCGTAATTCCTAATTCGTAATTCGTAATTCTCAATTCTCCGTTGGTTGGGTTGGGATATAAACTGAATTGCGATTCAAAAAGCTCTCTGACAGAAAGTATTGTGCATTCTTTTTCAGTTTTCAAGGGTTCTGCACAATCGTTATACACTACTTCTACCTGATAGCAATATTGGGTTGACGGCGTAATAGCTTCATCTAAGAAACTCAATTGAGTAGCAGGAATAATTTCGGTATTGAGTTGTTCATCATTGCGGTAGATATTATAACCGGCAAGTTCCAAGCCTTCGTAAGTTGGGGCTACCCATGATACAAGAATATTATTGTCTGCTTTTTCTTCAAGAGTTAGATGGTTGCTAATAGGAATACACATTCCATCAACAACAACGGAAATTGTATTGGAGGATTCACTTTCCAATGTAGTTCCATAAACAGCGGTTACTACATATTCATATTCTCCGTTTTGAGGGACAATGTCCGTAAAAGTAAGTTCCTGTGTTATGGGTTCTAAAGTAATTAGGGTCTCATCACGATAGAGTTTATATCCTTTAACTGTTAGTCCTTTATCTTCGGGTTCTTCCCAACTCAACACTACGTGATTGGCATTTTCAACATTAGATGTAAGATTTATAGGTTCAGGGAGTTCCAAACTTCCAGTTACTTCAATGGTAGCATAATGGGTTGTTGTATTGAAAGCGGTAACCACTACAAGCGCTTCACCGATAATAAATTCGTTTTCAATGCTCACTTCACCATTTTCATCGGTAAAGGCGGAAATATAAACATCATTTTGCGAGATACAAACAAGAGCATCTTTAACAGGTTCTCCATTTGCCGTAATGGTAGTTGTAAAAGGCATTCCCGCAGCCAGAGGAGATTCAGCAACTTCAAGCACGGCAGGTTGTTTGGTTCTCAACTGCACAGAAGCGTCGCCAAAAGTCGTCCAAGTGTGAAGGGTATATACATCGCCCGACCCTTGAGATTCAGTTAACATTAAATTTCCGGCATTCACCACTATAGAACCCCATGTTGTGCGCAATTCTTCTGTAACGATCCCATATTGCCCATAGCTATAATTAAATCCTCCACATAAAATATCATAAAAATAGTCTTGTCCTCTCATGGGTTCAGCCCAAGGCTGGTTGATCGTTGACATCCATGTAACGAGAGCGCCACCGTTTTGTTTTTTCAACCATGCTTCAGCAAAACAATCGCTGCCATTGTGAAATGCTCCGTTTACGCACGCTACAGATACGATAAAGGGTAATTTGTTTCCATTCGTCAAATTGTTAACATGGGAATTGCTAAATCCTGTGGTAACAAAACTTGTTGCAGAACCATGACCACAATAGCCAATCGTTGAAGCACCGTTATTAATATAGTTTGTTAAGTTAGCTGCAGTGCATCCACTCTCATTCTCATACAGTCTGTAATGGGTATTATAATTATAAGTCGGTTCAAGGCGCTGGCTATAAATTCTTTGAATATGCAACCAGTCTTTTTCGCCGTCATCTGCAGGACCCGTATCATTTGATCCCATACCAATAAAAGAGGAATACCATCCTCCCATATCAGGATCTTTTTCATATTGAATAGCTTTATCTATTTGAGTGGTCAGTTGCGTAGCATTAGAACAGGAAAAACGTCCAATGGCAATTTCAGGGAAATTATCGGTACCCACCACGCAACCCATTTTAGGATCGGTGGGAGCGCTTGCACCACCACCTAAGTCGGATTTAATATCAGCCCAGTCGCCCACCAATTGTACATAAAGAATGTTGTTGTTTGCATTATATTTTTGTTGGATAAGTGTTTTCACATTCGTACCAGTGGCTACAATTTCTTTGTGAACAATAAACCCTTTTTCTTGTTTCCATTGAATGTAAGTATCAATCGTTTCAGCGTCACGGGCTGTGGTAATTACCAATATTTCGCCATGCTGCGCCATCACTAAAGGTATTTTAGGTTCTGCATAATTGAGGAAGATACTTTTATAAGTACCTCTCATTTCACGAAGTGGGTTAGGATTTTCCACTAACAACGGATTGGTGGCAGGTTCATTATTTTCGGTCAAAAGAACCTCCATTTTGGAATACACGCGTAAAGTATTTGTAGCCGCATTGTATTGAAATGGGAAAACCCTTACGGAAGTACCTCTCACATCACGAATAATGTAAGGTTCATCGGCAGTAGCCAATTCCTCAGGATAAAACCTGTTGACAATAGAGGCAGGGGCAATTTCGTAAGGAATGGTGGTAGGATCTTGATTTCTGTAAATAACGCCACGTGATGGCACTAAAGGAAATTCAAGCTGATAATCAGTGTATTCAGTATGAATAACACGGATATCCACATTTTTTTGCGCAGGCAATTGAATGGAAGCGCTAATAAACGGCAATTCCGCCCAACCCTTTTCTTGGGTTACGGTGGAACTGTTGAAAACGATTTGTGCATAATTCACACCATCGAATTGAGCATTTTGCAAACTCCAATCGGTTACCGAAAAGGTAACTTGGTATTCGGTGTTGCTCGGTTGTGAGAATTTTGCTTCAAAGCCTTTTTGTGCATAAGAAAATGTGCAAAACAAAGCAAAAATGATAAAAAAGAAGATAGATTTTTTCATTGATTTTATATTTGGTTAATAAATTTATGTGCTATTTTTTTTTTTGTAGGATATATTTCAGCAATAAAGAAGATGTTTTTCAATAAAAATAAGATGTTTTTACACATTGAGGACTTATTTTGTATATTTTTCTAAAATAATGGCAAAAATACATTTTTTTAAATACAGAAATAAAAATAGTGTAATTTGTAAAAAAAAATCATTTTTGAAGATGCTTACAATTTTTTATTTTTGCCAGCCGTTGGCTTCAGCCAACGGCAATCACTTCAATGATGATGCCTCTTTGTTTGAAATGAAAAAGGCGGCGGCGCATCGCATGGTGAAAATTAAACCAGATAATAATGTTTATTTGCCAATCAATAATAGTAAATGAACATCCGCCCCTACCTCCCCATCCAAACATCCGCAGAAACCTGTGCATGTTTTGTCAACAATATTCGCGAACAAATAGAAAACTATGTTCGAGAGAACTGTTTACAATCGTTGGTGCTGGGCATTTCCGGCGGCATCGACAGTGCGTTATGCGCCACGCTGCTCAAGCCTGTTTGCGAAGCCTGCAATATTCCACTTATAGGTCGCTCCATTACCATAGAAACCAATAAGCCAGATGAGATCGAACGTTCTCTCAAAGTAGGTGAACATTTCTGCCATCATTTTAAATATCTTGATCTTACAAGTACATTTTTGGAAAACAAGAAAAATTTGGTTGCATTAGACGACACCCTGCTTTCCAAGCTGCGGCAAGGCAACCTGAAAGCGCGGATGCGTATGATGGTTTTGTACGACTTGGCGCAGTTATACCACGGCATTGTTATCTCTACTGACAACCTCACAGAATATCTCACTGGTTTTTGGACGCTGCACGGTGATGTTGGCGACTACGCCCCTATTATACACCTTTGGAAAACAGAAGTGTATGCCCTTGCCAGAGGTCTTCTTTCAGAATGTAGTGAAAACCAGCAAGAAGCACTGCAATTGTGTATTGATGCTGTGCCCGTTGACGGGCTTGGAATCAGTTCCTGCGATTGTGAACAATTGGGTGTTCCCGATTATTTTGAGGCAGACCGGTTGTTTGTACGTTACTTTTCTGGAGATGAAACATTAGAGACTCATCCGCTCATACAGCGCTACCACCAGTCTCATTACAAGAGAAATGGGATGGTGAGGGGAAAAAGGTAAAAGAAATTCTTTGTATTTTTTGTAGCAGGGGAAGAGAGATTCGAACTCCCATCAACGGTTTTGGAGACCGCTATTCTGCCATTGAACTATTCCCCTATCGGGTAGAGACGTTAGTACTAACGTCTCTACATCGGTATTAATCTAATATTTTGGTTACCTGACCTGCACCAACGGTACGTCCACCTTCGCGGATAGCGAAACGAAGACCTAAGTTGATAGCGATTTCGGATAACAAATGAACCGTGATGGTCAAGTTGTCGCCGGGCATAACCATTTCTACTCCAGAAGGAAGTAGCACTTCGCCTGTTACGTCAGTGGTACGGAAGTAGAATTGGGGGCGGTATTTGGTGTGGAATGGGGTGTGTCGTCCACCTTCTTCTTTTTTCAAGATATACACCTCAGCTTCAAATTCTTTATGCGGTTTGATAGAACCCGGTTTCGCGATAACCATACCACGACGGATCTCATCTTTATCAACGCCACGAAGTAATAAACCTACGTTGTCGCCAGCTTCGCCTGTATCCAAAATTTTGCGGAACATTTCTACTCCGGTAACTACGGATTTCAATTTTTCAGCGCCCATACCGATAATATCTACAGGATCTCCGGTATTGATTACACCTGTTTCAATTCTTCCGGTAGCCACAGTACCGCGACCGGTGATTGAGAACACGTCTTCAACAGGCATTAAGAATTCTTTATCTTTATCACGAACCGGAAGCGGAATATAGCTATCCACTGCATCCATAAGTTCCATGATTTTGTCTACCCACATGGGCTCTTTGTTCAATCCGCCCAATGCAGATCCGCGAATAACAGGAGTATTGTCGCCATCGAAGCCGTAGAATGATAATAGTTCACGTACTTCCATCTCAACAAGGTCAAGTAATTCGGAGTCATCCACCAAGTCCACTTTATTCATGAAAACCACCAATTTAGGCACACCAACCTGACGTGCTAAAAGGATATGTTCTCTGGTTTGTGGCATTGGACCATCGGTAGCAGCTACAACGATGATAGCGCCATCCATTTGTGCGGCGCCGGTAACCATGTTCTTAATATAGTCAGCGTGGCCGGGACAGTCAACGTGCGCGTAGTGGCGATTTGCCGTTTGATACTCAACGTGTGCAGTGTTAATGGTGATACCACGTTCTTTTTCTTCCGGTGCGTTGTCGATAGAGTCGAAGCTACGTACTTCAGAAAGTCCTTTGTCTGCCAAAACGGTAGTGATTGCAGCCGTTAAGGTGGTTTTGCCATGGTCAATGTGACCAATTGTACCCACATTTACGTGGGGTTTGGAGCGTTCAAATTTTTCTTTTGCCATTGTTTTATCAATTAAAGGGTTATTAAGTATTATCTACTATTTATATAATAGAGGTTGTTATCTAAAGACTGGAGCCATTGACGAGAGTTGAACTCGTGACCCCTTCCTTACCAAGGAAGTGCTCTACCACTGAGCTACAACGGCATAAAAACCCAAGATTTATTTTGGGGGTGCAAAAATATATTTTTTTCTTACATGGTGTTTCTGGATGATATTTTTTTTATATAAATATCATATTCAACATTTTAGCGCTATTATAAATACAATTCATCCCTGTTTATCTTAATGTATCTATTCACAGAAATGAAAGAAACTATGATGGTAAAAAGCACAGAGAAGAGAAATAAGCAGGCAAGGAGCAGTGAAATTTCTGTAATATATTGAAAATCTACAAATTCAGGCATGATCAAATTGCCTTCAATAAGTGTTAAAGCAACCAACACCGCTGCAATCAGTCCGCCCCAAACACCTTGTCTAAATCCTTTAATAATAAATGGTTTACGAACAAACGCACGTGTAGCGCCTATTAGCAACATACTTTTGATGCTGAAACGTTTAGAATAAATATTCAAACGTAGCGAATTGCCAATCAACAGCATGGATATCAGCATAAAAACCGTACAGATGATCACAATTGCCATCTGAACTTTTAAGAAGTTATCCAATACCGTTTTTACGATGGTTTCAGGATATTCAACATCCTGTACATGAATATTATGTTTTAATTTTTTGGCAACGGCTTTGAGCGAATCTCCGTTTGCATACTCAGGAGTTACACTGATAAGAATAGACGCATTGATAGGATTGGTAATAATTTCGGTAAAGTCGTTTCCTATCGTTTTAATGGCTTCTGCGGTATTATCTTCTTTTGAACAGAAGCGGGAGTGTGATATATAGTGTTCTATTTTAAGCTGCTGTTCAAAAGCCATGATGTCGGCTTCTTTTACATCAGAGTAAAACAGTATTTCTACCTCTACTTTTTGTGACAAATTTCGTATATACTTCATGGAGAAGAAAGCAAAAAACATCAAAGTTCCTATAAAAAACATAGTAAGGGCAATGCTAATCGCGGAGCCGAGAGCAGAGAAAAAGAGTCGTGTGCGTGTAATCTTGTCTAAGGAAGATTGGGTTGTTGCCATAATCTTATTTTAGTTCGAAACTGGTTTCCCCAAGGAGTAGATTTTCCGTATAAATTTGCACTAAATACTTTCCTTTCACGGCTTTATCACCGTCAACCAAATCCCATACAATGGTAACAGTTTCGGCGCGGTTATCATAATTTACGGTGGTTTTGGCAGTATATTGCAGCTTTTGTCCTTGAAAGTCAAATGCAAAAGCATTGCCTGCGCCAGGTGTCAAAATCCTGCCGGTTCCGGGCACGGCAATACGGCAATAAACAGTAACCGGACCTGCCGGAATTAATGAATTTGCACCCAAAATAAACGTAGTTTTCAATTGTTTAACACGATTAGCTTTCTCAGTAACTACTTCATCGTCATTTCTGTTTTTAAAATAAACTGCCCTGCTGTAAATGTTATAGATTTGGTGAACGGCTGCCGAACTAATAGTATGGCTTAATTCTGCTTTCTCCTCTTTTATCACTTCAATTTCTCTCTTTGATTCCGTCAACTGTGCCTTTACTTGTTTGTTTTCTTCTTTTAATTGTTGATTTTCAGTAAAGAGTTGGTCAATCTCTTCAACATATTCTTTGGCAATATTTTGCAAGCGTTCTAATTGGCGTTTAATTTGGCGATAATCGGCTTGACTTGCAATAAGCTTTTTAATTTCAGCAGCATTGGCTAAAATAACACTGTCTTTTTCGGTCAGGAGCTCCGATAATGAGCCATATTCTACTTTAATACGCTCATGTGCATTCAACAATGAATCTAATTCGGTTTGTAAATATTCTTTTTCTACCATCGTTTTTACAAATTCTTGATTGACTTGTTTGGCAAAAAAACCAAAATATAGAGTGGTTGCTAAGAAAATAACAGCTAACACTGCCAATAAAATGACCCATTTTGATAATGGATTCTTTTGAGTTTCAATATCATTCATAATAAAAAAATTTTACAAGGGTAATAACGAAATTTCGAGTGCAAAAGTATAATTTTTCGGAAATAATACCATCTCTGTATAATAGATTGTTTTATACTATCCTATTCTGTCTGTTCCAAAAAAAACAATGCATTACACAAAAAGTTATTAAAGAAACTTTACTCACTGCAGAGGAAAATAGAATAATTTTCCTTATTAAAAAGCAAAACCCCACTTCAATGTTATCCCAATCGGAAAATACCAATTGGATTCCTTACGCCAAGTAGCATTGTTATAACCATAACCATATGGATCTTCATAATCATACCATGCTTCGTCTCGTTGTATAGCTAAAAAGGATAAACCTGATGAAAATGAAAATTTACCGGCTCTAAATCCCATAGTAACAGAAGAATACAGTCCACCGCCATCTTTCAAAATAGCCCCGCCCAAGGCAACATTAACATGAGGTGAAAACCTTTTGTCAGGTTTAAAATAAAATCGGTAGTTTAAAAATAATGGCATGTGGGCTTCTACACCGGTCCGATAGTCGCTGTGGAAATTTCCACCTATGCCAACTCCAAAACCAAAATGGTGTTGTTTGTTTAATGCAAAACCATGAGCTGTTGTTGCTTCAAAAAAAACACTTTTTGGGCTTGCAGCAATAACACCAAATTCGGTAACATTTGAATAAGAAATACTATTTTGTGACTCACTTTCTTGTGCGAAAAGTGAAACTGATGCAAAGATCATCAGAAGGCTGAAAAAGATTGGCTTAATTTTCATAATTGGTATAGTTATAAATTTAACACTTATTAACGTTTAGGGTCGTTGAATATTGTGGCGAATCATAATTACAAGAAAGTATCATAAAATTTATACTTTTGCCCCTTCATTTCAACCCCAAAAAAATATGCGTCCGGATTTTAGCAAAGTAAACCCGAAAGATTTAAAAAAAAACAAGTTATCGTTCTCTGAATGGGCTAAAGAACACAACATTGATACCCACTGGCTTACTGCAGAACAGATTTCTGTGAAACCTGTATATGGCAAAGAAGACCTTGCCGGCATGGAACACCTGAACTACGCCGCAGGGCTTCCGCCCTATTTAAGAGGTCCTTACACCACAATGTATGTGCAAAAACCTTGGACCATTCGGCAATACGCCGGCTTTTCTACTGCAGAAGAATCTAATGCCTTCTATCGCAGAAACTTGGCTGCCGGACAAAAGGGACTTTCTATTGCGTTTGACCTCGCCACACACCGTGGCTACGACTCCGACCACGAACGCGTGGTAGGCGACGTGGGTAAAGCCGGTGTTGCCGTGGACTCTATCTTAGATATGAAGATTTTGTTCGACCAAATCCCATTAGACCAAATGAGTGTGTCAATGACCATGAATGGCGCCGTGCTCCCCATTTTGGCATTCTACATCTTAGCCGCAGAAGAACAGGGCGTGCCTATGGAAAAACTCACAGGAACCATCCAAAACGATATTTTAAAAGAGTTTATGGTGCGGAATACCTACATCTATCCACCGCTCCCATCCATGAAGATTATCGCTGATATCTTTGAGTTTACAGCCAAAAATATGCCCAAGTTCAACTCTATTTCCATTTCGGGATACCACATGCAAGAAGCGGGTGCAACCTGCGACATTGAACTGGCTTACACACTGGCGGATGGCTTGGAGTATTTGCGCGCCGGAGTGAACGCAGGCATGAATATTGACGACTTTGCGCCGCGCCTGTCTTTTTTCTGGGCTATTGGAATGAACCATTTTATGGAGATTGCAAAGATGCGCGCCGCACGTATGCTGTGGGCTAAAATTGTGAAACAGTTTAATCCGAAAAACCCGAAATCGTTAGCATTGCGCACGCATAGCCAAACTTCGGGGTGGTCGCTCACCGAACAAGACCCGTTCAACAACGTGGCAAGAACCTGCATTGAGGCTATGGGTGCTGCGCTTGGGCACACCCAATCGCTGCATACCAACGCATTAGATGAGGCAATTGCGCTTCCCACCGACTTTTCGGCACGTATTGCAAGAAATACGCAAATCTACATTCAGGAAGAAACGCAGGTGTGCCGCGAGGTGGACCCGTGGGCTGGCTCCTATTATGTGGAAACTTTAACCCACCTGATTGCCGAACGTGCGTGGAAACATATTGAAGAGATTGAATCTTTAGGCGGTATGGCAAAAGCTATTGAAACAGGAATCCCCAAAATGCGCATTGAAGAAGCTGCCGCCAGAAAACAAGCGCGCATAGACTCAGGATTGGAATCCATCATTGGCGTAAATAAGTTTCGCTTGGAAAAAGAAGACCCAATTGAAACACTGGAGGTAGATAACACTGCCGTGCGTGAAGCACAGTTGAAACGTTTGGCAGAACTGCGCACCAATCGCGACGAAGCAAAAGTAGAAGCCGCTTTAGATGCGCTGACTGCCTGCGCAGTATCAGGAACCGGAAATCTATTGGAGTTGGCTGTGGATGCCGCCAGAAAACGCGCCTCGTTGGGCGAAATTTCTTTAGCATTAGAAAAAATATTTGGTCGTTACAAAGCAAAAATAAATTTAATTACAGGCGTGTATAGTTCAGAACAACAAGAGAATGCAAACTTTAAGAAAGCTTGCAAAATGACAGATGAGTTTGCCAAAAAAGAGGGGCGTCGTCCGCGTATCATGGTTGCCAAAATGGGGCAGGACGGGCACGACCGTGGCGCCAAAGTAGTTTCTACCGGCTATGCCGACATTGGGTTTGATGTGGACATGGGACCGCTGTTTCAAACGCCTGCGGAAGCCGCCAAACAGGCTGTGGAAAACGATGTGCACGTGCTGGGCGTTTCTTCCCTCGCCGCCGGACACAAAACGTTAGTGCCACAAGTGATTGAAGAACTCAAGAAACTGGGTCGCGAAGATATTTTAGTGGTTGTGGGTGGCGTTATACCTCCCCAAGATTATGATTATCTGTATCAAGCAGGTGCGGCTGCCATTTTTGGTCCCGGATCCGTAATCTCAGATTGCGCCATTAAGATTTTGGAAATCTTGGAAGGTTAACAACCATTTCTCCATTTCCTGCACAATATTTAATGTGATTTTCTGTTATTAAATCCTTAAAAAAATATTGCGTATGAAAAAGTTGCTATTAATTCCTGTTTTTTTTATAACAATTTCATTATCTGCTCAAAATGATTTTGATATTGCTAAAAATGCGGATATTTTTATCTCTATTTTAAAAGAATTAAATGCCAAATATGCTGATGAAATAAACCCTACCGATTTGGTTACTAAAGCGATATCAGGGATGCTGGAAACGCTCGACCCCTATTCCGTATATTATCCGGAATCAAAGATTGAGGAGTTTAAGTTGATGACCACCGGACAATATGGTGGCATTGGGGCGTTGATTCAGCCGCATGGCAATGAGGTTGTAATATTGGAGCCTTACGAAAATTCGCCTGCCCATAAGGTGGGACTGCGTGCGGGAGATATTATACTGAAAATTAATGGGCAAAGTGTACGAGATAAAAATTCATCAGATGTCAGCACCATCTTAAAAGGACAACCCGGTACCTCTTTAAACATTGAAATTGAACGCCCTACAGACGGGAAAAAATACTCTTTTTCTGTGAAACGTGAAGACATTAAGTTTCCTTCGGTGCCCTATTCTGGAATGTTGAACGAGCAGATTGGATACATTAACTTAAATCAGTTCACCGAAAAAGCAAGTTCCGAAGTGAAAGATGCTTTTTTAAAACTTAAAGGGCAAGGAATGAAATATTTGATCTTGGATTTGCGTAACAATGGCGGCGGCTTGCTCCATGAAGCTGTGAATATCATGAATATCTTTGTAGACCAGAATATTAAGATTGCAGAAACCAAAGGGAAAATTAAAGAACAGAATAATGTTTTCAAAACAAGAAATGTTGTTGTTGACAAAGATATACCGGTGGTGGTGTTGGTAAATGAGGCGAGCGCTTCTTCATCAGAAATTGTGGCGGGTGCGTTTCAGGACTTAGACCGAGGCGTTATTATCGGAAAAAAAACGTTTGGAAAAGGGTTGGTACAAAACATTGTGCCGCTAAGCTATAACACTTCTTTTAAAATCACGGTATCAAAATATTACATCCCCAGCGGGCGTTGCGTGCAAAATGTGGATTATTTCAATCGCGATACTTTAGGGGCGGCGCCGCACATTCCCGATTCGCTTGCCACCCCCTACAAAACCAAAAACGGCAGAACCGTGTATGACAAAGGGGGCATTGAACCCGACATCGCCACGCCCGATTCGATTCCAAGTAATATCCTCATTGCCTTAGTAGTAAACAATGTTATTTTTGACTTTTGTAATCAATATGCGGCGAA
>WQSU01000013.1 GCA_009787675.1 Lentimicrobiaceae bacterium | reverse complement strand
AACCGATAAAGCAGATTCATCGTGGGTTTTTGTTACCACAACGAAGCCGAATAAGGTGGCTTCAAATGGATTATTAACCAAAGTGGTTGAGCTGCCCAATAACAAGGTGCGTTATGAATGGAAATCAAGCTATCCGATAGATTACTATCTGATTTCCATCGCCGTTGCAGAATATCAAGACTATTCCACTTTTGCTACCATTCCTCAAACAGGGAAACAATTATTAATTCAAAATTATATCTATAATTCACCGGACTGTTTAGCCGCCAATAAGGCAGCAATTGATTTAACCGCAGAAATGATAGAGTTCTATTCCGATATTTATGGCGAATATCCTTTTAGTAATGAAAAATATGGGCATTCGTTAGCGCCTATGGGAGGAGCTATGGAACATCAAACCATGACAACAACAGGTGGTTTTAGTTCGGCGCTCATTGCCCATGAATTAGTGCACCAGTGGTTTGGTGATAATGTAACTTGTGCATCGTGGGAGCATATTTGGCTTAATGAGGGATTTGCTACTTACGGAGAATTTTTATGGGATGAATATAAGTATGGAAGACCTGTCGCTCTAAGTAATTTTAAAGATGATATTAATTATGTGATCAATTATGGTAAAACAGGTAGCGTTTATGTCCCCATTGCGTTTATTGATGATGAATATAGAATTTTTAATGGCGTTTTGAGCTACAGTAAAGGTGGGGTTTTGTTACACATGCTTCGCTACGAGTTGGGAGACAATGATGAATTGCTTTTCAATATCTTTAATACTTACCAAAAACGTTTTAAAGATAATGTAGCTACAACTGAAGATTTTAAAGCAGTGGTGGAAGAACTTTCCACTCTAGATTTTACTACTTTCTTTGAACAATGGTTTTACGGTGAGGGATACCCCATGTTTAATATTAAGTGGCATCAAAATGGAAATCTCCTCACTTTAAACAGCACGCAAACTACTACTGCACCATCGGCTACACCTTTGTTTAAAGTAACTTACGAGTTGAAAATTACCTATACCGACAATTCAAGTGAAGTGGTTCCTTTTTATCAGGATGAACTTAGCAAGCAATTTATTTATAATATTCCTGATAATAAAACAGTAAAATCATTCTCTTTCAATCCTAATTCTTGGTTGTTGGCAACCGCAACCATCTCTGTTGATAATGCTATTGAGGATTTTAGTCAGGAAAACTCTATTTCTGTTTACCCAAATCCTGCCACGACAACGCTAAATATTAAATTTGAATCTTCACTACAAGGAGAAAAAGAGATTAAGCTATTTGATAACAACGGAAAAAATGTAGCCCAATTTAAAACCAATAGCGATGCATATGCGTTAGATATCACCAATTTATCATCAGGTATCTATTTTCTCTCCATACATAACCAAGATAAAGTTTTTGTAAAAAAATTAACAAAATCCAACTACTAAAAGAATGACCAAACTTTCTCCTCCTTCCCGCATTCTCCCTTTTCCCTTCTCCTTTCTCCTTTCTCCCTTTCTGTCTTCTGCGTTCTCCCTTTTGCTTCCTGTCTTCTGTCTTCTCCTCTCAGGTTGCGCCAAAATAGTCATGCCCTCTGGCGGTCCCAAAGACACGACCCCCCCGCAGGTGATAGGCGAAAAACCTGAAAACGGAAGCGCTAATTTTCATGGTAAAATTATTAAAATAACTTTTAATGAATATGTTACATTGAATAATCCCAACGAAAATGTTATTTTCTCGCCTCCTATGGATATGCGGGCGGATTATAGTACTCAGGGGAAATCAGCGCTGGTAAGATTTAATGATACATTACGGAAGAACACTACTTATAATCTGTTCTTTACAGACTGTATTCAAGATTATCATGAGGGAAACAAGTTAGCAGGTTACAATTTTGCCTTTTCTACAGGCGATTCCATTGATAAACACAAACTTTTCGGAAGAATTGTAAACTCGGAAGAGAACAAACCTGAGAGCGGAATGTTTGTCATGCTTTACGATGGAAATATGGATTCTTTACCTCTTACGGTGCGTCCTCATTATTTAACAAAAACCAATGATAAGGGAGATTTTATCTTTCATCATCTCAAACCAAAAAAATACAAAATATTTGCACTTAAAGATATTAACTCTGATTTAATATATAATCTTCCCAATGAACGTATTGCTTTTGCAGACAGCATGTTTCAAGCAAAATATTATGAAACCGATTCCCTGCTACATATAGATACCACTGCGTTTATATCCTTACGATCGTTTCAGGAAGCTGATACCGTACAGGCGCTTGCGCCATACGTCAACGCGCAGGCAGGCATATATCGTTTTCCTTATAAAATACCCGTAGATTCTTTTAAGACTCAAATAGAAAGCGATACGCTGGTAGATTATTTCTCCACCATGAACAATACGCATGATACGCTTTCTCTCTATTTAAAAACCTTTTTTAAAGATGAAGTTACGCTGTATCTTAAAACAGATTTGAAGAGAATAGATACGATTGACTTACAAGCGTATAAAACGCCGCAACGTCCGGGGGGCAGGACTTCAAAGCCAGTAGCCCCCATATTAAAAGTTAACTTAGCCAATAAAGAGGATTTGTATGCACCAACATCTCTGCATTTCTCATATCCGTTAAAACCTGTGGACAGTGTGAAAATGTTGGTTATTGCTACACTCTTTACCGGAAAAGACACAACTTCTATTTATGTAAATATTCCGGACAGTTTTGTAATGCAATTTCCTGTGCCTTTTACTTTTGAACCTAAAATAAACTATACTATATGGTGCAAAGATTCATCATTTTACAGTTATGATGGGGCTACACATGATACAATCATGTTTTCGCTTTCAAAGAAGACAGAGAAAGATTACGGTAATTTGATCATTAATTATAAAGTTAATACCGGCAATGATTCGGATTTTATTGTTGAGTTACTTTCTTCTAACCAAAAAGTTATTTTTAAAGAAACTATATCCTCTTCTAAAAGAATAGAATACAAACATCTTTTACCCGGCACGTATCGCTTTAGAGTGGTTGAAGACAGAAACAAAAACGGCAAATGGGATACCGGAAGCTACTGCAAAAAAGAACAACCCGAGAAGATTTTTACAGTAGAGAAAGAAATAACGATCAGGGGTTTTTGGGATATTGAAGAGGAGGTGGAACTTCGGGTGCCATTTTAAAACAAGTTAGAAACAACCATTGCTCTTGTTATAGCTTACAGTCGTTCTAAATACTTCCTGAAATTTCAAACTGTCTCGAAAATTGTATAGTTTTTGATGATGTGCCCCTCCCCCCAAAAAGGGGGTAGTAAAAATAATAATTCGGATTATCTTTGCCGCGATTTTGAGAAAAATGAAATATATGAAAAACTGTTTTACTTTTAATAACTATCTATGTCTCGTTTGCATCTTATTTGTTTTTTTAGGATGTAACTCCCCAAAAAAAGATATAGGAAACATATCTCCAAGAAATCCTGTATTTGATTCGTTATGGACAGCTACTGAATTTGAAACGACAGACAATGAACAATTAGACAGTCTTTTACACCTTGCTGCGATTAGCCCTGTAGATTCGAACCTTGCCAAACTCTATTTTGAGATTGCCGAAATGTATGAAGATAATGACTTTGAACAGGCAAAAAATTATTACTCAAAATTTGGAAACCTGAGCTATGAATTAAGCTGGAGTGAAGGTATTTACTTACATGCAGGTGGTTTTAGCAACTTACTTGTTCGAGAAGGATTGACCGATTCCGCTTTGGTGGTTTTGCAAAAGGCATACGAATTAGCTGTTCGTGAAAATAGTGAAGCAAATAAAGCCAATATTATTTTTAGCAAAGGAAATGCCTATTTTATGAAAGAATGGTATAAAACTGCATTATCTTGCTATATGGATGCATTATCCATTTATGAAAAACGAGTTGATAATAAAAAAATTCAACAACTTTATTACATGATGGCACAGTTATACCAAAGCATATTCGCTGTAGATAAAGCTATTGAGTATGGGCAAAAGTCGGTTCTCTTAAATCATGAAGACCCGTTTGCCCGTCTTGCTTTGGCAATGGCATATTCCTCGGCACACCAGTATGGTAAAGCAAAAGAGTATTATGAAGACGCATTGCAACTTTCTGTATCGCAAAATAATACATATCTTATGGGGCTATGCTTCTTTCATATTGCGAATGATGCCTTATTTACTTTTGATTTGAAAAGAGCAGAAAAATATGCGCTGCAATCTATGGAAATCAATCAGGAATTTGGTCAGGCAGTTTATTTTACTGATCTGATTCTTTTAAGTAAATTGGAACAAGTGAAAGGCGATTACGTAAAATCGGAAGAGTACGCTAAAGAAGCGCTGCAAATAGCCACTGAAATAAATGCGCCGAAAGAAAAACGTACTTGTTACATGATCCTTTCCGAATTGGCAGTTGCCCAACACAAATACCACGAAACAATACAGTATTGGGAAGCCTCTAATTTACTTGAAATTGACATCGCCAAAGAGATGGCGCTACGTGCTGCCGAAGAGATGGAGACTCAATATGTTACAGAAAAAAATGAATTAACTATCAAAGTTTTAAGAGAAGAAAAACGATTATATTCCTGGATAATTATTGCAGGTGGCGTGGGCTTATTTTTAGCTTTGGCTGTATTTTTCTTCCTTTGGCGATTGAATGTGCAAGGAAAACGTGTTGCCGAACAACAAAAACTGTTAGCCGAACAGCAATTGAAACAGGCTGAACAGGAACAACAAATTTTTGCTGCACAGGCAGCGCTTGATGCTGAAAATGCTGAAAGAAGTCGCTTAGCCAAAGACCTTCACGATGGATTGGGTAGCATGCTCTCGTTGATCAAGATTACACTTCCGAAGATGGAAAGCGGAGAAATTACGAAAACCGAAGATTTAGAACAATTTAATAAAGCGCTCGGTATGCTCGACAATTCTATTGATGAACTTCGCCGCGTTGCGCACCACATGATGCCTGAATCGTTATTGCGATATGGCGTGAAAGCCTCTTTAAACGACTTTTGCTGCGCAACCCCGAATGCTATATTTCACTACTTTGGCAATGAACAGCGCTTGGATAGCAAACTTGAAATTCTTATCTATCGTGCTGCACACGAATTAATTAATAACGCTCTTAAACACTCAAAAGCCTCTCAAATCAGTGTACAGTTGGTGCAGGAAGATGACAGAATTTCGCTCACAGTATATGACAATGGGAAAGGTTTTGATTCAGCCGCCACCTTCACAGGAATGGGATTAGATAACATCCGCAAACGTGTAGAAGCCTATAATGGAAAAATGGCAATCTCTTCATCCCCTGAACATGGTACAGAAGTAAACCTTGAAATTTCAATTGAGAATTAACATTTGCATCTATATACAAATAACCCAATAAATAAATGATAACTGTACTCCTCGTTGACGATCACACTATTTTGGCAGATGGATTGCGAAAACTCATCGAAGAAGCCGGAGATATTAAGGTGGATAACATTGCCCATAATCTCAAAGAATGCCGCTATGAATTACGGTATAAACTTCCTGATGTTCTATTACTTGACATCAGTTTGCCGGATGGTAACGGCGTAGAGTTTTGCAAGGAATTGAACGCCAAATATCCTGATCTTAAAATATTGGCTTTAACTACTTACAGCGAATATTCTACCGTAAGACAGATGTTAGATAACGGCGCTTTGGGCTATGTGATCAAAAATGCTATGATGGAGGAACTGATAAAAGGGATTCGAACGGTTGCGGAAGGCAAAAAGTTTCTTTGCCATGAAATAGATTTATTGATGAAAAAGTCTTCACATTCTAATGTTTGGCTTACTCCCCGTGAACGCGAACTGCTAAGATTAGTGGTAGAAGGCTATTCCAGCGCTGAAATTGCAGGAATCACCTCATTAGGACAGGAAACGATCAAAGGATATCGTAAAAACTTGTTACTCAAGCTCGGTGCGAAGAATACTGCTACTTTGGTTAAGATAGCGTTGGAGGAGAAACTACTTTGGTAATTTTATTGAAGCAAAATCTCCACAATCTCTTGAATGGTTGTTTTCACTTGTTCACCTGTTTCCATGTTTTTCAACGTAAACTGCGATGCAGCCATCTCTTCTTCGCCGGCAATAATCACGTATGGAATCTGTTTGGCGTTGGCATAGCTCATCTGTTTGCCTATTTTAGTGCTGTCGGGATAGATTTCTGACGCAATATTGTTTTTGCGCAGTATGGTGAGCGCCTTTAAGGCGTAACGTTCTTCTACTTCTCCAAAATTGAGAAAAAGGGCTTTTACAGGTGTGCCTATCTCATTGGGAAACAGGCTACATTCGTTCAATATATCGTAAATACGTTCTGCGCCGTACGAAATGCCCACACCCGACATCTCTTTAAGTCCGAAGATGCCGGTGAGGTCGTCGTAACGTCCGCCGCCGGAGATACTACCCATGGCAACATTAAGGGCTTTTACCTCAAAAATGGCGCCGGTGTAGTAGTTCAGCCCACGAGCCAGCGTGATGTCTAACTCAGGTTCGCAAACACCAATCGCTTGACAGTAGGCAAACACCTTTTTTAGTTCTTCCACGCCCTGTTTCCCTACTTCGCTATTTTCAAAAAAATGGGTTAAAAATGCTATTTTATCTTCGTTTTTGCCTGAAAAATCGAAAAAAGGTGCAATTTTTCTAATGGCTTCTTCGGGAATTTCACGCTCCCGCAACTCGGCGAAAACATTCTCTTTGCCAATCTTATCAATTTTGTCAATGGCAACACAAATATCCGTAATCTTTTCAGGAAGTTCAATAATTTCTGCAATTCCTGATAAAATCTTTCTATTATTCATCTTTATGACCACAGGAATTTTAAACGCTTCAAATATTTCGTATGTAATTTGCAATAATTCAACCTCTTGCAGTAAAGATTTAGTTCCAATTACATCCACATCACATTGATAAAATTCGCGGTAGCGTCCTTTCTGAGGTCTGTCGGCACGCCACACCGGCTGCATCTGATAGCGTTTGAAAGGGAAAACCAATTGTTCGCGATGTTGCACCACAAAACGGGCAAAGGGAACAGTTAAATCGTAACGCAACCCCTTTTCGCAAATTTTGGTTGCTAACTGATTAAGTGTTAGTTCATCCATATTCACTCCCGCCATAAAATCACCGGAGTTTAATATCTTGAATAAAAGACGATCGCCTTCTTCACCATATTTACCCATCAAAGTAGATAAGTTTTCCATTGCGGGCGTTTCAATAGGCAAGTAGGCATATTTTTCAAACACTTTCCGAATCGTGTTGAAAATATAATTCCTTCGAATCATTTCTTCCGGTAAAAAATCGCGGGTGCCTTTTGGGATGGAGGGTTTCATAGTGATTAGTGGTTAGTGATTAATGATTAATGATAATTGGTTTAAGGGTTTGAAGGTGTATAGGTTTAAAGGTGTATAGGTGTATAGGTGTAATTCTTAATTCTTAATTCGTAATTCCTAATTCTTAATTCGTAATTCCTAATTCGTAATTCCTAATTCTTAATTCGTAATTCCTAATTCTTAATTCTTAATTCGTAATTTCTAATTTCTATAGCAAAACATAAAGATTCCTGCAGCCATAGCAGCATTTAGCGATTCGGGTGTAGCGCCGGCATGTGGAAACATTGGAATCTCAATTTTTGTATGGATGTGTGCGGCAACGGCTTCAGAAATTCCATGACTTTCACTGCCAACAACAATAATATCATTCGGTTTAAAAGATTGTTTTTGAATGGGTTCGCCGTTCATATATAATCCATAAACTGTTCTTTTTTTTTGAGTTGCCAAATAATCGGAGAGCTGGGCATATACAATTTTACTTCTTGTGAATGAGCCCATCGTGGCTTGAATTACTTTAGGATTGGTAAACTCAACACAATCTTCCGAGCAAAGCATTTGGTTGAAACCGAACCAGTCTGCCGTGCGTATAATCGTGCCTAAGTTGCCAGGATCTCTAATGGCATCCAACACTAATAGAGGCTTTTCCTCATCAAGGTCGTCAAGATGGCAGGTCGGTTTTTTTACGATACATAACATTTCCGGTGCAGTAGAGAGACAACTGATGCGCTCCATCTCTTTTTCAGAAATAAACTGAATATCAGAATTATTAATATCTGTTTCAGACAAACGATTTGTCGCAAAACTGTGCACCACCTCAAAATTTGATTGTAATGTTTCAATACAAGATTTCACCCCTTCAACAATAAAAAACTGCTGTTCATCACGATGTTTTTTGTGATGCAATAATCTGATTTGAGAAATGAGGTTTTTTGAAATCAAGGAGTTTTATTTTTTGGCTGCAAAACTATATAAAGTTTTATAAGAAATCCTAATAATTTTTTTTAGAAATTTCTATTAAAAATCACAACTGGCCGATTAAAAAAAATAAAAGGGGATTCCTTTTTTCGGACTCGCCCCAAAGTTGTAATTTTGTTGTTTCTAAGCAACTCACTAGTTTAGATGTGAGTAATAATACGGCTCTAAAAACATTATCTTGTGGGGAAAATCAGTTAAATAATTTGGATTTGAGTAAAAAATAAAAATACCAATATTGAGAATTATATGGTAGAAAAACAAGGAAAAGTTAGTGGCAAGCCACAGCATACAATGGGCGGTTTGGCGCGATGGCGGCATTATCTCGCGTGGACAAATATTTGCTACTTTCGCGCCGTTGCTCGCGTTGAAAATGTGTGGAAGCCGCCACCTCGCCAATATGCTGGGACGTTAGGTGCCATTTGAGCAAATACTATTTATCCTGTCGTAAATTGACATACCTTCAGAAATAGAAAAATTAAAATCGCCGCTTGTATTGGTTTCCGATGTCATGACTACAATTAGATTTTTATCTCTATTTATAAACACAAATTGACCGCCGCGTCCCCAAGTAAATATTACATTCCGTTCTGTATCTTTCCACCATAAATATCCGAAGGTTAGGTTGGGCTCGTGTGTTTCACCGGCAGGCACTTTTGATGATGTCATCTCGTATAGCCAATTTTTTGAGACTATTTGTTCGTTTCCCCACTTGCCGTCATTGAGTAAAAGAGATCCGATTTTTCCCAATTCTCTTGGTGTAGTTTTTATGCCATAACCACCCATTGTGATTCCATCTTTGTAAGTTAGCCATTCTAATTTCGTAATTCCGATTTTGTCAAAAAGAACTTCCTGCGCCCAATTTCGCATCGTTTTTCCTGTCGCTTCTTGAATAATGGCGGACATAAGATGCGGGTCGGAGTTTTTATATTTATATACAGTTCCAGGGGTTGCATGCATTTTTAAGCTAAAAATATAATCTAAACTGCTTGAAACTTCTTCCCGCGACAATATCGCATCTCCTCCATTATATCCGTCGTTATCAAAAGCAATGCCTGATTTCATCATTAACAGATTTTCAATGGTAATTTCTTCTTTTTCAGGATATTTAGAAACTTGGGGCAAATAAACTGAAATTTTATCGCTAACAGAAAACAAACCTTTATCGACGGCTATTCCTGTTAATAAACCGATAACCTGTTTTGTACAAGACCAAATTGCACGCGGGGTTATTCTATCGTTGGGATCTTTCATATAACTTTCTGCGACAAGTTTATTGTTTCTAAATACAAGCAGACTTCTGAGTTGCCAAAGGTTATTGTCTTTATGAACATATTTATAGATCTCTTTTAATGCCTCCGCATCTATTCCGACCTCGGTAGAATTGACTATTTCCCAACCATCATCAAGATTTTGCGGTGAATAACTTTGAAACGGTATTTTCATTGGGTCATCCTTTAGGCAGGAGACTAAAATAAATAAAAAAAAGGTAATTAGAATGATAAATTTTATTTTTCCTTGTTTTTGCATAATGATATCCTCCATATTAAATTATGATTTATTCGACCAAATCTATTTCCATAATAGAACCCTAAATAATCAAACTCGTATAAGAACGAATGTTTTTTTAAAGTGTTGGGAACAAACTCAAAAGAAACATTGGTGTGATTATAATTATTATAACTTCCAAGTTTCATGTCTGTGTGCGGTTTTACAAAGAAATCTTTGACTGTAACTCCCCAAAAATATGGGTCATATCTTTGAAAATGAGAAGTAAAACCAAAAAAAGAATTTTGCACAACAATGCCAATGCTCTTGTTATTCCATTGATAACGATAGCGAATAATCGCGGAAATTCCTGTCTCATTCGTCCAAAACAATGGAGAGTCGTGTAAATCATAATGTTGATAATTATAATCGGTAATAATATTTGCGCCTACATTTAGGGTATGTCCATTCTGCTCATAAACAGGCATTGTCCAAGAAACATTAATTGGGGAAAAATGAATTTGATACCCTATCATTTTACGATTAAAGCCAACTCCCAAACCTAATCTGGGTTGATATTGTATTTCATGAGTTTTTATTGTCCACTGTACGCCGTATCTGTAGTCTAACTGCACGCCGTTAAAGACCATTCCGAGATTTAATCCGTCTTTTAACTGCAAGAAACCCGCTACAATATCGTGCGTATGTTTCACCTGACTGTGTAAAGGACACGCTATCATTGTGATCCACAAAAAGAAAAGCATGTATTTTGAATATTTTTTTATCATATTTTTCACCCTATAATAATCTTATTTTATTTAGTTTAACTTTTATTTTTCTTGTTTCATTTTCAGGCATTTGCCGCTATTGTTCCAGCGGCTTTGCGCGGTTGCAGCTTTCCAACACATTTTCCACGCGAGCCAGTGCCGCGAAAATAGCAAAATAATAGTCCAATCGAGAGCACAATCTGTCGCACACGTCAACTGTACGGTGAAGAGGTGTTTTTGGAGTTGTTTCGCAAGGTGCTTACTTTGTGTGTAGAAAAAGGTATGGTAAAAGGCAAACGGCAAGCTATGGACAGCGCTTTTAGACGCACATATCGTGATTATCTATCCAAATGATATCACAGCAGTGAAAGTGTTTGCAAGCCCTGTCCTTTAGTCAAAGCATGCTGCGGTGAGAAAACAAAATTTAAGAAGATAGACCACAGTATTTAAAAAGAATACTACGACCGAAACCATAAGAAACGAACGGAGAGTAGGGCGTATGCTCAACGGATTTCAAAAGCGATAGCGATGAAAATTGGAGTAAAATCTGTTTTTAAGGCTTGCTTTTACGCCTTTTGGCTTCATATTTGCTCTCGTAAAAATTATTTTTATCATATGAATAAATATAAATCCAATTATCTTCTCCACCCCAACAGATATTTACCCATTTTGGAAAGACATATATATCAAAATCTTCACTTGTATCTTTCAGTAAAATGTCTATTTTTAAACTTTTTATTGTCTGCTTATATTTTCGCTTATTTGTGCTAAAAAATAATACCCAACTTTTCCTATTTTCGCGCCTTAATAAATCATTTCAGATGAAAAAAACGCTACTTTTCACCTTAGCAATCCTTGCCGGATTATTGCTCCATGGACAAAAAGTTAATATTGAAAATATGCTGTATGCAGGATACAACATCGTGCATAAACCATTGCTAATGGATTCTTTGAATGTTAAAGGAAAAGGTTTTGAAGAAAAAAACATGTTGCAAAACTTTGTCTCTTTCAGCAAAGTTTTTGAACAAACTAACGTCCTTCCCGCCGATTCGGGGAAAATAAACTTCATCTCCCCAAAAGAACACTATGCGTTTCATTATTTTAAGTTTTACATTTTTCCAGATCGTTTTACAAAAGGCGAACTCACCTTGAAAACCGCGGATATGTTTGAAGTGTATTTAGATGGCGAAAAGAAAAAGGATAAAACTACTTTCGATTCCGTTGCCAAAGGAACTACGATTGAGCTAACCTTAGAGCCAAAACGTTATGAAATCATTATTAAATATTTAGCCCAAAATAATGACAAAGACACCTGTTTTTTGGAAACTTTTTTTACACCAAAAAACAAAGAAACTGCCATCACCTGCTCTATTGATCCTATGCAATTTTACGGCATGAATTTTATGCAAAATGGTATTTCATATTCAAACGTAAGCATCTCTCCTAATGGAAAATACATAAAAGTAAATTATCAGGAACGTACAGATGAAAAAAACTCACGCAGTTATTCCAAACTGTTTGATGCAGAAACCGGAAAAGTGTTGGAGCACAACTTACGCTCCGGTCTAAGTTGGACGCCTGCTTCATCGCAACTCTATCTCACGCGAAAAGGTTTAAAAGGCAATACATTAGTATTTATTAATCCGGCTACAATGGAAGAAAAAATAGTAGCAGAAGATATTCCCGAAAACAGTTTTACATTTACGCCTAACGAAGAAAAACTCATTTTCTTCCCCTCAGAAGAGGCGCCGAAAGAGATGGAGTTTTTTAATCGCATTTTAGACAACAGCGACAGGTATAATCAATTCAGAAAACGCAGTCTCTTATCGCTTTATGATTTAACAACGGGTGCGATGCAACCGCTTGTTTTCGGATACCGCAACACGTGGCTTTATGAGGTAAGCCCAGACAGTAAATTTTTACTCTTTGGCGCCTCAATCGCCGATTATACCCAACGCCCTTTTTCTACAACAAATATTTTCCGTTTGAATTTAGAAACCCTGCATGTGGATACACTCTTTTTTAAAGAAAAGTATTTGTCAGGCGCCACCTATTCTCCCAATGGAAAACAGTTGTTGCTGCAAGGAGGACCCGAAGCCTTTAACGGAATAGGGTTAAACATTGGAAATGAAGAGATTGCCAATGCTTACGACACACAGTTGTTTCTGTATGATTTCGCTTCTAAAGAGGTGAAGCCACTCACAAAATATTTCAATCCTTCCATCTCAGATGCCGTGTGGAATGCCGCTGACCAAAAAATCTATCTTTTAGTAAATGATAAAGACAAGGTAGCAATCTATACCTTAGACCCTAAAACTGAGAAGTTTACAAATTTGAATGTGCCGGAAGAGGTGGTGAAAAGATTTTCTGTTGCCCAATTTGCTTCTGTGTTAGCCTTTTACGGGCAAAGTAGCTCTAATGCCGACAGGCTTTATGTGCTACACGCAGGCAAGAAAAACAACCTCATCTGCTTGGAAGACTTGTCGAAAGAAAAATTAGAAAATGTGAAATTGGGCGAAGTGGTCCCGTTTGATTTTACTTCTGAGGATGGTTTTCTAATTAACGGACGCTACTGTCTGCCCCCCAACTTCAATTCGGCGAACAAATATCCTTTGCTGGTGTATTATTATGGTGGAACAACACCCACTACAAGAAGTTTGGAATTTAGCTATTCTGCGCAGATGTATGCCGCACTGGGGTACGTTGTGTATGTAGTGAACCCGAGTGGAACAATAGGTTTTGGGCAAGAGTTCAGCGCCCGACACGTAAATGCATGGGGCAAACGTACTGCCGAAGAGATTGTTGAAGGCACAAAACGATTCTACCGTGAACATGCGTTTATAGACTCTACAAAAATTGGCTGTTTTGGTGCAAGCTACGGCGGTTTTATGACCCTGTATTTGCAAACCATGACAGATATATTTACCACTGCCATAAGCCACGCAGGAATTAGCGCGCTCTCCAGCTACTGGGGAGAAGGCAACTGGGGCATTGGCTACTGCGCAGCCGCAAACGCCGACAGCTATCCATGGAATAATAAAGAACTGTTTGTGGGACAAAGCCCTCTGTTTAACGCAGATAAAATAAATACTCCAATCCTGTTATTACACGGCTCATTAGACGACAATGTGCCTGTGGGAGAAAGTATTCAAATGTACAACGCATTAAAAATATTGGGAAAACCAGTGGAACTGATTATCGTGGAAGGAGAAAAACACGGCATCAGTGATTACAAAAAACGCGTACAATGGGCAAAAACGATGCAGGCATGGTTTGCCAAATGGCTTAAAGAGCAACCCGAATGGTGGAACGAGCTATATCCGGAAAGAAAGCTGTAATCATTTTTTCTATTTTTGCAGCTCAATTAACATTAGAAATAAAATTATCAAGCATGAAAAACATTACCACAAATTATTCAATTGCCATACAGGCAATTAAAGACGCCATCTTAAAAAGCCGTTATCGTGCGGCAGCATTGGCAAACAGAGAGTTACTATCGCTTTACTACGGAATTGGGAAGTACATTTCGGAAAATAGCCGAACCGGCTTCTGGGGCACAGGGGCTATTGATGCCATTTCTGAACGCTTACAGCAGGAATTGCCGGGATTGAGAGGCTTTTCAGCAGGAAATATCAAAAAAATGAGAATCTTTTTTGAGCAATGGTGCGAGCATATTGAAAATCGTGCGTTGCCAACGCACAATTTTGAATCATCTGTTAATCAATATATTGAAAACCGCACAGTACAATCGTACGAAATTCACGTAAACCTTTTAACAGAATTTTGTCCGTTACCAACAAGCGAAGTTAAACTTGTTGACTTGCAGTTTTTTTTATCAATAGGATTTACACACCATTATGAAATACTTAAAAAAGCAAAAACATTAGAAGAACATTTATTCTATATTGAACGGTGCGCAACGGAGTTTTGGAGTGTAGAAAATTTGAAATATCATCTCAATAGCAGCCTGTTTTTCAAACAAGGCAAACTACCTAATAATTTCCAAACCGCCATTCCTAACAAAGATTTGCAACGAAAAGCCTTATTATCTTTCAAAGACGAATATTTACTTGATTTCGTCAACATTGAATCAACTGATGATGAACATGTATTGGAAAGCGAGATTGTGAATAACATTAAAAAATTCATCATGTCGAATACAAAAATGTACTGCCCGATGTGGAACTGTTAAAAGAATTACTGTAATCCAAAATAATACAGATCTATGTTAATCTTCACTCACATTACCCCCCGAATCACCTACACCTTCCGTGTAATATTCCAACGCATTTTAAATACTTCCGTTAATTTTACTAACAATATTGATGACTTTTCAGCAGCTGCGGGTCCTAAAATGGCATATTCTCCCACTAAGGTTGAAACTCCCATTTGGATAGAAGCTATTCCTTTACTCTTTGAAGAAAACATTGTAAAACAAAAAATTACACCTGAAAAATGGGAAGATACCACACTCTTCTTTCCTACAAAAGGAGGTGCTTTTCCGGTAGATATTGTGGCGGTAATCTTCTTTCTTATAAGTCGTTATGAAGAATATTATGAAGATAATGTGTTAGACCAACACGGCAGATTTCAATGCCAAAACAGCGTTAGCTATCAATTGGGCTGGCATAGAAAACTGATAGTGCACCGTTTGGCGCTGGCGTTGGCGGAACTTTTAAAAACACACTATCCGCAATTTGAGTATGCACTTCCAAAATATGAGGAACTATCCACACACGATGTGGATATTGCTTACCAGTACAAAGGCAAATCTTGGTGGCGCTGGTGTGGCGCCGTAGCCAAAGCCCTCCTGCAACGCCGCTTCACGCACGCCCATAACTATCTGAAAGTTGCTCTTGGAAAAGATATCCCCGACCCGTTCGATCATTTTGAACCTGAAGACACAGAAAATAAGCCGATCTACTTTATCCTCACTGCCCCTTTCGGAAAATACGACCCTACGATCTCTCTTAATAGCAAAGCGTTCAAGAATTTGATTAACCAATTAAAAGAATATGCTGAAATTGGGCTACATCCTTCCTATCATTCATCAAGAAAAAAAATATTAATTGAAAAAGAGAAGAAAAAATTAGAAGATATTTCGCAATTAAAAATCACCAAGTCGCGACAACATTTCTTGCGATTTCGTTTTCCTGACACGTTTCAGGCTTTAATAAACGCCGGAATTACAGATGATTACTCATTAGGCTGGCACGATGAAGCGGGCTTTCGCGCCTCCATTGCCGTGCCCTATCCCTTTTTCGATTTGGTAAAAAATGAAGAAACCAAATTGATGCTACACCCACTGTCTCTAATGGATATAATATATACTAATATTGATGAAGAAAAATTGGTTTCAAACGAACTTAGTAAAGAAATAATAAAATTAGGAGGTATATTTATCATTTTAACGCACAATACCAATTTTTTTCTATTTTCGCCGCCAAATTAATTATTAACTAAATTATTTTTATTATGAAAAAAATGTTTTTAGCTGTATGTACAGCAATCATTTCACTAGCTTTTTTAGCTACTTCTTGTCCAAGAGATGAGAAAACACCAGACGAATTGATAGTGCAAAAAAAAGGATGGGAATTGCAAACCGCTACCTCTGTACCTGCTTACACGAATTTTGCGGGCGTTACGAATGAGAATCTTTTGGTTTCCTTTTTCGAAGATTGTGAAAAAGATGACATCCTCTATTTTTACGACACTAAATCATCAATGATGAACTTAGGTAAAACTATTTGTGATTGGAATGCAGACAAAAAGGAAATTTCTTTAGGAAATTGGAAATTTAGAAGCATTACAGATAATAAGGCTGATGTATTAGAATTCCATCTTCCCTATTTTACTGACGACAAGGATAACTTTGCTCTCCTTGAAGCAAAAGTTGTTAATTTAGATGAAAATACTTTAACATTAAGAATACCTATTAGTTTTGATGAAAATCCTGCTAAATCTTTTAATGGAAGAAGAGTTGTAAAAACGAACAGTAAAGTCGATCCTCAATATCAATTTACTTTTATTTACAAAATAGCTAAATAAATTAATCATCAAAGTAATTAACCCACTTAATTTTATACAATGAAAAAAATATTTTTAATTCTCGCTGCTGCAGTTGTTTTTGTAGCTTGCGGTACAAAAACCCAACAAACTGAACCAGTTATTGAAGAAGTTGTTATAGAACAAGTAATTGACGAACCGGTAGCAGATGAACCGGTAGCAACAACAACAACAACAACAACAAAACCGGCTTCAAAACCGACAACAACTACGACTACTCCTAAAGAAGAGCCCAAAGTAGTTGAAGAACCTAAAAAAGAAGAGCCTAAAGCTGAAGAACCTAAAGCTGATGAGCCTAAAACAAATCAAGTAAAAGGACGTAGATAATCATTCGTTCATTTATGAGCAAGGGGCTGTCGAAAAGATTGCCCCTTTTTTATTTTGCATTCATTAAAAAACAAAAAAGCCCGCGAAAGCGGGCTTTTTTGTTTTGCACAAACACAGTACTAATGGTTCGTTGATTACTTTTTAGCGAGATCAACAATGGCTTTAAATGCCTCGGGATTGTTCATTGCGAGGTCGGCGAGGGCTTTGCGGTTAAGCTCAATACCCTTCTTAGCAAGCGTACCCATAAATACGGAATACGATAAGCCGTGCACTCTAACGCCCGCATTTATACGGGTAATCCACAAACTTCTAAAGGCTCTTTTTTTGTTTTTACGATCGCGGTATGCGTATTGTTGTCCCTTTTCCCAAGTGTTCTTGGCTACGGTCCATACGTTCTTGCGGCGTAAGAAGTACCCTTTGGTACGGTTCAAAATCTTTTTTCTGCGTGCTCTTGAAGCAACATGATTAACTGATCTTGGCATAAATTCTCCTTTCTTTTTTTTACGTCAGCGTTTTGATATTACAAACTCTTAATGTGCTGATGGTAAATTAATAACTTATTTTAATTATAGTCCCAACATTTTTTTGATGGTACTTTCCATGGTCTTATCGGCAATAGCGCTGTAAGCCAAATTACGTTTTCTCTTGGTAGATTTTTTCGTAAGGATGTGGCTGTGATAAGCATGGTGTCTTTTTACTTTACCGGTGCCTGTTAAGGTAAACCTCTTTTTGGCAGCGGATTTCGATTTCATTTTTGGCATTTTTAGTAATTTTTAAGGTTAATAATATAGTGTATTGTGCAATTTCTATTTTTTTGGATTCAAAATCATGATCATCCTTTTTCCCTCTAATTTAGGAAGTTGTTCCGGTTTTCCAAACTCCTCAACCGCTTGGGCAAACTTCAGCAGGATTAACTCGCCTTGATCTTTGTAAACAATCATTCTTCCCTTAAAGAAAACATCCACTCTCACTTTGCAGCCCTCTTTTAAGAACTTAACAGCATGATTTACTTTAAAATCGAAATCATGATCATCGGTATGGGGTCCTAAACGGATCTCTTTAAGTACCACTTTTGCAGATTTTGCTTTGATCTCTTTCTGTTTTTTCTTTTGTTCGTAGAGAAACTTTTGGTAATCCATGACTTTACAAACGGGGGGATTTGCCTGTGGAGAAATTTCCACTAAGTCTAATTCATAGCGCTCTGCTAAAGCCAGGGCGTCGCGGAGCGACAAGATGTCAGGCTCGAAATTATCTCCTACCACGCGCACCATGGGCGAGGTAATAAACTCATTGATTTTATGAGCGGCTTCTTTCTTCTGTGGACCACCCCTTCGAGGATAGGGATGAAAGTTTTGCGTTGCGATAGG